>CAZXQY010000030.1:0-26390 GCA_964642505.1 uncultured Gammaproteobacteria bacterium
ACAGCGTAGAGGAACTCCTAGCATCTTAATGGGGGCGTGGTAAAATAATGAGATGGCGTATACCCGATTCCCTAACAGTAAAGAAAACGACATGAGTGAGGATCAAAGGTGAAGGATTTTGAGAAGCAACTAGTTAAAATGGCCAATGAAAGTGGCTTTATCGCTGCCTTGGATCAGAGCGGTGGAAGCACTCCAAAAGCCCTAGCGAATTACGGTGTAGAGGAATCGGCTTGGAAAAACGAAACGGAAATGTTTGACCTGGTTCATCAAATGCGGGAACGAATAGTGACAAATCCGTCGTTTAAAGGTGACCGCATCTTAGGGGCGATTTTATTCGAAAATACAATGGAAGGAATGTTTGATGGAAAATCCGCGACAGACTACCTATGGCAAACAAAAGGAGTAATTCCGTTTCTTAAAATTGATAAGGGGTTGGCAGAAGAAGAGAATGGAGCCCAGATGATGAAGGCAATCCCAGAGTTAAACAAAAGCTTAGCAAGGGCCAAGGAAAAAAATATATTCGGCACGAAAATGCGATCCGTTATCAAGCTAGCTAACCAAAAAAGTATCGATGGTGTTGTAAGCCAACAATTCGACTTTGCCACTCAAATTTTAGAAAAAGGCCTCATCCCGATTGTAGAACCTGAGGTCGATATAAATTGTCCAGAAAAACCCGAAGCGGAATCCCTTCTTTTAAATGCGATAGAGAAGAGACTGCAAAACCTAAAATCGGAACAAAAGATAATATTAAAATTAACCTTGCCGAATGAAAATAACCTATTTCTTCCTTTGGTGAATCATAGCAACGTACTCAGAGTAGTTGCTCTATCAGGCGGCTACCCGCGGAAGGAAGCCAACAAGAAATTGCTTGCCAATGAATATCTAATCGCAAGCTTCTCAAGAGCGCTGACAGAGGGGCTAAAGGCACAACAGACTCAGGACGAATTCACGAAACTTCTAGGTGCGTCGATAGAAAGCATCTTTAAGGCGTCCCTATAACAGAAAACAAGGAAACAAAGATAATGGATTTGCCTTCGATAGGAGAATTAGCCCCAGACTTCTCACTTCCCAACCAAAATGGAAAAATGGTAGAGCTGAAATCTTTCAAAAGCACCTACCTTATTCTGTGGTGGTATCCCGTTGCCGACACACCCGGCTGAACTATAGAGGGCAAAGGGTTCCGTGATCGAACCCAACAATACGAAGAAAACAAAATAGTAGTATTAGGAATAAGCGCCGATACTCTTCAAGACAATTTAAAATTCAAAGATAAGTATGAATTTCCTTTCGACTTGCTAAGCGATCCGGACATGAGGGTATCTTCGAAATACGGAATCTGTAAACCGGAGGAAGAACGTACGCCTCGCGCTTCCATACTGATAGACCCGAGCGGCAAAATCGCCAAAACCTTCTCAAATGTGGATCCTAAAAACCACGCCCAAGAAGTGCTAGAAACGGTATTAAATAAAACTTAGGCCGTTTCACGCTCCAGAGAAATTGTCTAAAAAACTACTTAGGGCGTCAAAAAACTCACGGGGTCTTTCTACAAAAGACCAATGCCCTGCATCTTCGATAATTTCAAGGGTGCAATTTGGCATTTGTTCCGTCAAGTACTGATGATATTTCAAGGGAGTTAATTCATCCTCTCGGCCGCAAATCGCTAAAGTTGGAAACTCTATCTCACCCATCCTAGACATAAAATCACAGGTATCATCAGCGATCCAATCTTTGAAAGTGACGACCGGATTAGCCTGACGAGTGATGTTTCGTACCCTTTCAACAATCTCCGACGGTGTTTTACTTGAAAAGCCGACTCTCGGAGTCCCTTTATTTTTTAACTTCCCCCCTGCTTCAAGTTTCGCTGTTTTTATAACCTCAGGATTGACCCTTAACCGTGCGCCGGTATCAATCAGAATCAATCCTTTTATTAAATGAGAGTCGTAGATTGACATTGCTATGGCTACGCCTCCGCCTAACGAATGCCCTGCCACGATACAATCCTTCCATCCTAAGGAGGAAATTAGGGCGGCGCAGTAGGCAGCGTAATCAGCCACACCACGGAAACCATCACCTTCAGAACGACCATGACCAGGCAAATCTATTACCACTACGTCGTGTTTAAGACTCAATCTAGAAGAAAGATCTTCAAAAACACGACCATCACACCCCGTGCCATGAATCAATAACACCCTCTGATTCGGTGTATCAGAAGACTCTCGAGTATAATTTATTTTTAAGCCGAATACTTCTATAGAAAAATTCATGGTTGCCTCCCCCTATAATTTAAACTTCCAAAACCTGAGAACAAGCAAAACTGTATGTGAAAATAATGGGAGAAATCCAGTCTCTCAATTAGTTGTTTTCAATCGATTCTGGCAACCGAATTTTTTGAACCAAATCTACCACCATTTCTGGAGGAGGTTTAGACATATAGCTTACAGACAAAGCAACGGAAAAATTCAGGATCGCGCCGACCGTACCTATTCCATCAGGTGATATACCAAATAGCCACATGTCAGGTGTATTGCTCTCTGGGTTCACGAATTTGAAAAAGACAATGTAACAAAAGGTAAACAACAAACCTACTAACATACCCGATATAGCACCCTCCTTATTAACTCGAATCGAAAAAATACCGAGCACTATAGGAGGAAAAAGAGATGCTGCCGCTAGCCCAAATGCAAAGGCTACCACCTGAGCCACGAACCCAGGTGGATTGACACCAAGGTAACCTGCCACCAGTATTGCAGTAGCAGCGGCAACTCGTGCATAAATTAGTTCCTGACGATCAGTCACATTTTTCGCAAAAGTTTTCTTTATCAAATCGTGGGACACAGAAGCAGAAATAACCAGCAATAATCCTGCAGCTGTAGACAAGGCAGCCGCCAGACTGCCCGCTGCCACCAACGCCGCCACCCAAGGCGGCAACTGGGCGATTTCCGGATTAGCTAAAACCATGATGTCTCTATCTACGTAGATTTCGTTATTATTCCCGGTTTCAGAATTCAGTATTTTTCTTTCCCCAAAATCCCCTCTTTCGGCATCCTCCGCAAACTCCATAGTGCCCTCAAACGGCCTACCCGGGCCATACTGAATACGGCCGTCTTCATTTTTATCTACCCAACCTATAAGGCCTACGCTTTCCCATTTCTTTACCCAATTGGGCGCTTGACGGTAATCGGTCTCATGCACAGTCTCTATGAAATTTAACCTGGCAAAGGCACCAACCGTTGGGGCAGTAGCGTATAGAAGCGCAATAAAAAAAAGCGCGTACGCCGCTGACTTTCGTGCATCTGCCACCTTGGGCACAGTGAAAAATCTAACAATTACATGTGGAAGACCAGCGGTACCAATCATCAACGCCATGGTTATGGCAAACATATCTATAGTCGACTTAGACGATGCTGTATAGGCATGGAACCCGAGCTCTTCTAGAACTCGATCTAACTTATCTAATACATACAGACCGGGTTCTCCGACGACTGTCGATCCTAAACCAATCTGCGGAACGGCTTTGCCCGTTATCAGCAACGAAATATAAATAGCTGGTACCATATAAGCAAAAATCAAAATACAATACTGTGCTACCTGGGTATAGGTAATACCTTTCATACCACCTAAAACTGCGTACATGAAAACGACCGCCATCCCCACCAGTACGCCCCAGTTAATAGGAATGTCCAAAAATTGAGAAAATACTATACCGACACCCCGCATCTGACCGGCAACGTAAGTAAAAGAAATTATTATTAAGCAGATAACAGCGACCACTCGAGCATAATTCGAGTAATAGCGAGTTCCGATAAAATCTGGGACGGTGAACTGGCCAAATTTTCTTAGATAAGGCGCTAATAAAAGAGCTAATATAACATATCCACCCGTCCAACCCATAAGATATACACCGCTGTCGTAACCCATGAAGGCTATTAACCCAGCCAGGGAAAGGAATGAAGCGGCGCTCATCCAATCTGCCGCAGTCGCCATCCCATTGGCGACAGGGTGAACCCCTCGATCAGCGATATAGAATTCTTTTGTAGAGCCTGCCCTCGACCATATCGCTATTCCTATGTAAATAGCGAAACTCCCAAGAACGAACAGATACGTTAACTCTTGGGTGCTCAACTTTCATCCCCTTCTCTCATCATCGAACCAAACCTCCTGTCTACTCGATCCATGATGATGGAATAGGCGAATATCAAAAGGACGAAAATAAAGATTGAGCCCTGGTGAGCCCACCAAAAGCCTAACTTGAAGCCAAAAACCCTTATGGAATTTAACTCGTCGGAGAGCAAAATACCGAAAACGAAAGAGACAACAAACCAAATCGCTAATAAGATCGAAACAACCCGTACATTCGTACGCCAATATCGCTTATGAAGCGAATCCTTCGACATCCTATCTAGCTCGGAAGCATCATCGGTTTTTGTACGCATGGGTGAATTGTCTTGTAATTCTGATAGTCTTCTAATTCTAACAAGAATTGCAGTACAATTTAATGGCACGTATTCTGAACCTATCCTGACAAAAATATCAGTAAAATATTCCAGTAAATTAAAGATTAACCCATAAGAGTACGATGAAATAAAATCCGAACTGAAAGGAGTTAGAGCAATCAGTGATTTAACAGGAAAAACAGCTCTAGTCACTGGATCTGGCAGAGGCGTAGGGGCCGCTTTAGCAGAAAAACTGGCTAAATCTGGGGCAGCTGTGGTAGTTAACGACCTAGATAAGGCGCCTGCCGACGATACTGTAGAGAAAATAAAAAGAAACGGTGGAAAAGCACTGCCTCTCTATGGAAATGTGACTGACGACAGCTTTAGTCAAACGGCAGTGGAATTTATGTTAGATAACTTTGGCGGAATCGACATTATAGTTAATAATGCGGGCTATATTTGGAATAGCAGTATTCACAAAACATCGGACGAGCAGTGGGACGCAATGATATCCTGCCATGCTACCGCTCCGTTTAAAATTTTGCGGGCTGCTAGTACTTTTATTAGAAGCGCTGCTGCCAAGGAGGAAGCAGAAAACCGGGGCTTCCACAGAAAAGTGGTCAATGTATCTTCGGTTGCAGGTTTCTATGGAGGAGCCACGCAAATCGGCTACTCTGCGGGGAAAGCTGCTCTTATTGGGATTACGAAAACGCTGGCAAAGGAATGGGGACGATATAGAGTCAACGTAAATTGTGTCGGCTTTGGTCTTATAGAAACCAGACTAACCGAGGTGTGGGAAGGTGATGCACCTAAAGATATAGCTATTGATGGAAACAGCTACAAGGTTGGCTTTAATCAAAACACCAGAGAAAGCTTAGAAAGAATAATCCCGATGGGTAGACCTGGCACCGCTGAAGAGGCTGCCGGTGCTTTATATCTTTTTTGCTTGCCAGAATCTGACTATATAACAGGTGAAGTTATCACCGCGGGAGGAGGATTAGTGTCTTACTAAAATAAAGTAAATGGTGGCTATGGGTGGGCTCGAACCACCGACCTCGGCATTATGAGTGCCGCGCTCTAACCAACTGAGCTACATAGCCAACTCTTTAGTAAGGGCGCCATAGTACTTTAAAATTGGAAATGTTTCTTGGCCTTAAACTAATAAAAGATAATAATTGCAATTGAATTTTACTGAAACACCAAAAAACAACTATTAACAACGCGAGTATAAAGTTGATTTGAAAAAAATAATGTTTCCAACTGATGGCATAATAAAAACCGTTTTCACAATACCTGATAAACTAGATCTGAAAACCAAAAGTGGTCGAATAATCTATTACTCGATAGCTTTTGAAGAGGGAATAGAAGACTATAAGAACGTCATCGGCTTGAGCCCCGAATATGTCGAGCGCTATCAAAAGTCTACCGTCGCACTCGAAGCACATACAACTTACTTTAAACGTATAGAATTTAAATCGGTAGTGATAGCTACCAGGATACATGACTTCGACGGAAAAAAAGCGCACATTTATCAGGAACTATTCTCTAGCTCTACTCTTCTTGCCACTCAGGAAACTCTATCTATATCTTTCAACCTACGGTCAAGGCGAACTTGTCCCTTTGACATTAGTATCGCCCGCAGATACGAGGAACTGTTTACCGCACAAAAGGATTCGAAAAAGCCCGAATTTGTGGGGATCTCCTTAAGCCGATTGGCCAGGTAAGTCACCCTCGTGTCACTTAGATTCAAAGCTATCCCTAAAGTCGTTATTGTCAAACCTTATTAAAGCCCAATGAAAGTACAACCAGAAAGAAATAGCAATTATAAACCAAACTATCTCTGTTCCCAGATACGGATATAAAGCCGTGTAATCAACTAGCTTGGCAGGGTCCCAGCTATCTATAGTCGCCATAGTATCGCTCCTAACATTTATTATTTTTATCCGTCATCCGAACTTTCATTTTTCAATGAAGATTCTCTATTTTTCGAGCAGTCAAGACCAGCAACCTCTACTTCGATAGGTATTCGAAGACAATTTAAGTATTGAAGTGACCTTGCTGTCAACCAACCGGGCAGGAACCCCAGAAGCCCAAACATAATTACAGCCCCCACCATCATTCCAGCTGGGTTAATTTGACTATCATAATACGGCGATGCCGGGTAACCCCAAAGCATAAAGCCACAAATTATCAAGCCTAAAACGCCAGCGTATCCGTGGACAGCAACCGCCCCAACAGCATCATCGATCTTGAAGCGATTTTCGACCCAAAAATGCAGCTTATACACGATAAAAACCGCTCCCCCAGCTACTAGCAAAGATTGAAGGGGATGATATAAGTCGTTACCAGCAGAGGCAGCTATTATCCCAGCCAATCCTCCTGAATAAGTCCAAAAAGGGTCAGCCCTGGAGATTGCGTAAGCCATAATCATACCTCCGGATAGAGACATCAGGAAATTAGCAGTGATTCCGCTTAACGTCGTTGGACTCAGATAAATATTTGTAGCGGAGAAAAAGGACTCCTCTCCCCCATATTCCACTCCCACATCAAAAATGGGCAAATTGCACGCAGCATAAAAACCCCAGAATCCAGTATAAATCAAAAATAACCCCACCGTTACCAACCAAGTATTTTGTGGAACGATATGATTACTGCTGCCATCACCATTGAATTTACCCACTCGTGGACCTAAAACAACAAGAACCCCTAAAGCGAAACCACCTGCTACGGCATGAATAACACCCGAGGCATAAGCATCATGATAGCCAAGCTTTTGAACCATCCAGCCCGCATAATGCCAACCCCAAGAAGCTGCCACCACCCAGAATATAGAACCTATCAAGACGGCGATAATAGCAAAAGCCGAAGTCCTTATTCTCTCAATTACAGATCCTGATACTATTGATGCTGCCGTCCAAGAAAAAAGAAGGAAAGCCGCCCAGAAAACTAGATTAATCCTGTCTCCCAAATTAACCGCCATGGAGGAAGTCCAAGGCAGCGCTAATTCGTTGGCGCCCAACCCGTCGTTCTCTAAGACTAAGCTACCGGTAATACCTGGACCGTTAGGCAAGGCCCAATACAACCACCATCCGAAAAAAAAGAACGTCACTGTTACGAGCGGTATCAAAATTGTATTTTTCATTAAGGTATGAAGATGGTTTTTTTGCCTAGATACACCTACTTCATACACGCAGAAACCAACGTGGATTAGAAACATAAGGACAACTGTGACCCAGTAATAAAACTCTGTGAAAATAACCGTTAAGGCCTTGATTTCATCATCCATAACTTCCCCCTTCTTATTCGGGAACAACGCTGCTTTTAATAAGCACCATAGCAATCAGTATAAATGAATCCCATTGCATTTTGTTTCCGGATTATTAGTAATCCAAACGGGCGGAATCTGACTTTCATCGACACACGTTCCACCAGACTGAGAATGCTCGCCAAAAGTTTTGCCATTTATCGCTACAAACCTTATAACTCCCGAGCCAGGATAACCGTCATCTATTTTTTTATCCAATCCAGCCAAAACCGAAACTGGTATATCTTCGCCTAAAAGCAAGCCAACTCTAAAAACAGATGTACCTGAAGGATCGTAGTAATCCCTACTAGAGAAAAGAGACATTGGCGCACCGAAAGCATTGAAGGGAACCTTAACAATACCCTTCCCTTTAAGACTGCTTTCACCGAGACGATCGATATCTAGAAAATTCGCTTTTTGAAGGTGCTCCCAGACTGCCAAAGATTCTACCCAAGGGTCTCCTTCAACCATATCTAAAACTCCGTTACCGTTACCCCCATTTTGAATTCCTGGAATAACAATTGACGCTTCGGCAGCCCGCCAATCTCCAGGGATTTGACGATAAAAATCGATAAATTTGAAGTACGAAGATTGAATTTTCACAACCTGATCCGCTAAATTCCTAACCCTCGCGTCCATTAGCAATTCGTATCCCTTTAGAACCCCCAGTACGAAAACGAGCACCATGAAAAAACCGAGCACCATATCATTCGCACTCATTTGACGAACATTTTTGAAAAACCTAAGCCGATCCATCACAAAAACAATCAATCCATTAAACCTAGATTCGCACAAATCCTAGATACAGAATATGTCTTATTCAAAGTGAAAAAATGCAAGCCTGGAACCCCTCCGTCTATCAATGTAGAACACATGCGGCTAAGCACATCAACCCCGAATTCCTGTAAGGAAGAACTGTCCTCCTCATAATGTTCCATTCTATTTAAGATCCATCTGGGTATCTCAGTTCCACATCTTTCTGAGAAGCGTCGCAAACCTTTGGATTCAGTAATGGGCATAAGCCCAGCTATTACGGGAACATCGACACCATATTTCTCACAATCATCCAAAAATCGAAAATAAGCGTCACAATTAAAAAAAAACTGCGTTATTGCCCTATCAGCCCCGGATTCGACCTTCGTTCGGAAATTTGACATATCACTATGTAGGCTAGGGGATTCTGGATGCATTTCCGGATAAGCAGCAACGTCTATAAAAAAAGAAGCACCATACTCCTTTCTAATTAATTGAATTAGATCGCTAGCAAAAGGAAAGTCAGTAAACAATGGCATTCCAGATGGCTTGTCTCCCCGGAGAACGACAAGCCGACGCATACCCGCCTCCAAATAGGAGTTTAAAACAGAAAATACAACTTCTTCGCCTATATTCGTACAAGAAATATGTGGCGCCACCTCGACGTCGGTGTCGGTTAAAAGAGCCTTAGATGTGTCAAACGTTAATTTCGTAGTCCCCCCACCCGCGCCGAAAGTAACAGAAAAATACTCTGGCTTGAAAGTTCGCAAAGTTTTTGCAGAATTTACAAGATCTTTAATTCCGTGTTCATTACGAGGCGGGAAAAATTCAAAACTTATTGAATATTCAGCCAATATTCTTTCCTTTAATAATCAGAAAGGCACTTAAGAATTAGGACAACCTTCCTTTAAAAACCAAAGTGTAACATTATCTTACAAAACAACCCCCAATTCACGAAAACGTAACTACCTAGAGTCTTTTAAAAGATATCGATTCGGAGAAACCACCTCCTCCTGTTTGACTATATGTATTTAAATCTTATTTATAATTGGCTATAGTAATCGTTCGTGATGGAGATGCTCCCAACGGTTAATTTCAAGGAGCACGTATCCGTTCCTTGCTGTGGAGCAGGAAACCACCTTAGGCCAACCGATCTGCTCCTAAAACTCAACAGGGACTTTCCGGTTTCGGTTAATACTTTGGATTGTTTGCGAAAGCAGGAAAGTAGAAAAATTTTAGGTACCAGTAGTGTTATGACTGAAAAATATTGCCCGAAAGATATGGCAACAGCCGTCCGAGCCCTTAGTATGGATTCGGTTGAAAAAGCTAACTCCGGACACCCCGGTGCCCCGATGGGAATGGCTGATATAGGTCAGACCCTATGGACACAGTTTTTGAAGCATAATCCCAAAAACCCCGAATGGTTCGATCGTGATCGGTTCATACTATCTAACGGTCACGGTTCTATGCTGTTATATTCCCTACTTCATTTGACAGGTTATGATCTTTCAATTGACGACTTAAAGTCATTCAGACAGCTAAATTCCAAAACTCCAGGCCATCCCGAGTACAGAGAGACTCCAGGAGTAGAGACCACAACTGGCCCTCTAGGGCAAGGTCTTGCAAATGGGGTAGGATTTGCTTTAGCAGAAAGCCATCTGTCGACTAGATTCAACAAGGATGGCATCGATATTGTCGATCATCATACCTATGTGTTTGCCGGAGACGGTTGTTTAATGGAAGGAATTTCGCACGAGGCGTGTTCTCTAGCAGGAACCCTGGGGCTCGGTAAATTAATTGTCTTTTATGATCGAAATAAAATCTCCATAGATGGAGAGGTATCTGGTTGGTTCACGGATAATACACCTCTACGTTTCGAATCATATGGCTGGCATGTTATAGACAATGTAGACGGGCATAACCACTGCGCTATTTCAGATGCCATAAATGAGGCAAAAAATGTTAAATCAAAACCGTCCATTATCTGCTGTGATACCGTTATAGGTTATGGTTCACCAAATAAGTCTGGACTTTCAGATTGTCATGGATCTCCCTTGGGACCAGACGAGATAGAAGCGACAAGAGAACATCTCCAATGGCAACATCCAGCTTTTTTCATCCCAGAGCACTTCTACAAAGCCTGGGATGCTACCGAGATGGGAAAAACACTAGAACGAGAATGGAACCAAAGTTGCAAAAAATATTCGAAACTTTACCCCTCGGAGTGGAATGATTTCCAACGAATCCTCCAGCAGGAACTTCCCGAAACTTGGAAGACTGAAACTCAAAAAACTTTTGAAAAAATTCAAACTTTAGAAAAAAACGAAGCTACCAGAAAATCTTCTCAATCCGTACTAGACCATATAGCGAAAAATATTCCCGAATTAATCGGCGGATCCGCAGACTTGACAGGGTCTAACAATACCTTCCATCAGAACAGTAAAAGCCTTTCGGCTAAAGAGAAAGATGGAAACTACATTTTCTATGGGGTAAGAGAATTTGCTATGACTGCCATAATGAACGGTTTGGCATTACATGGTGGAGTCATACCGTATGCTGGAACGTTTCTAGTGTTCTCGGACTACGCAAGAAACGCCATAAGAATGGCAGCCCTTATGCAGATCCGGTCGATACTCGTCTATACGCACGACTCGATTGGCTTAGGGGAAGACGGACCTACTCATCAACCAGTAGAACATTTGAACTCTCTAAGAATTATTCCTAACTTAGATGTTTGGCGACCCTGTGACCGTTCTGAAACCGCTGTTGCTTGGTTTAGTGCGATTGAACGGAAAGATGGTCCTAGCTGTATAGTACTAACCCGACAAGCCGTACCGCAACAAGGGGAAAGCCTCCGTAGCCTTGATGATATCAAAACGGGCGGATACATTTTACTAGAACCAGAAAAAAAAGCGGAAGCATTGATCGTGGCTACAGGTTCTGAAATTGCACTGGCAATGGAAATAGCAATACACTTGAATAAATCCGGTAGTGCCATTCGGCTAATATCGATGCCTTGTGAGAGCCAATTTCAACGACAAGACGTGACTTATAAAAACCATATTTTTTCTGACCGTATTACTAAAAGAGTAGCTATAGAAGCCAGCACTACATCTTTTTGGTTCAAATACGTAGGTACGGACGGATTGGTGATTGGATTGGACGAATTTGGCGCTTCGGCTCCAGCATCTGACCTCTTTGTAAAATACGGGTTAGATTTCGAAAGCTGTCTGACCAAGGTAAAAAACTATTTAAAAAAATAAATTAATTGAAGGAAAAGGGGACTTCGATGACAGTTCGAGTAGGGATAAATGGTTATGGCAGGATAGGAAGAAATATTCTTCGGGCCCTTTACGAATCAGAAAAAAGAGAACAAATAGAAATTGTTGGCATAAACGACCTTGGGGACGCCGAGACGAATGCTCACCTAACCAAGTACGATAGTGCCTACGGCACTTTCAAAGAAACTGTTACTGTCGATAACGATGCCTTAGTAATAGGGGCCGATAAGATAAAGGTTTTTAGCGAACGAAACCCCGCTGATATTCCGTGGGGCGATTTAGGGGTCGATATAGTACATGAATGCACTGGTTTATTTACGAATAAAAAGGAAGCATCAAAGCACATAGAATCTGGAGCGAGTAAAGTTTTAATATCGGCGCCTGCAGGAAAGGATGTAGACGCTACTGTTGTCTATGGGGTTAACCACCAAATTCTAAAACCCAAACACACCGTTGTCTCCAACGCGTCTTGCACCACAAATTGTTTGGCGCCTCTTGTGCAACCGCTGCACAAAAAAATCGGGGTAGAAAGCGGTATTATGACTACAGTACATGCCTATACCAATGATCAAGTATTGACGGACATATACCATAACGATTTAAGAAGGGCTCGTTCTGCGACGCAGTCTATGATTCCCACAAAAACAGGAGCAGCTACGGCCGTCGGCTTGGTACTTCCCGAATTAATGGGGAAATTAGACGGTTATGCAATACGAGTTCCTACTATCATAGTTTCGCTGGTAGACCTTACCTTTAAAGCGACACGCAAAACCTCACCAGAAGAAATTGATGACATAATCCGCACCCAATCCGAAGGAACTTTGGAGGGAATTCTGGGGTTCAATGATACTCCCTTAGTTTCTATAGATTTCAAGAAAGACCCCAGGTCATCCGTCTACGACCGATCTCAAACCAAAGTCTTAGAAGGTGATTTAGTTAAAGTTATTAGCTGGTATGACAACGAATGGGGTTTTTCAAATCGGATGCTTGATACTACCTTGGTTATGGCGGCTATCTGAATTAGTTAGATGAAGAGTCTAGTGGATTTACAGCTAGCGGGTAAAAAGGTACTAATTAGAGTTGATTTCAACGTACCGCTACAAGATGGCCTTGTTGTGGATGACTACCGAATAAAGGCTTGTCTTCCCACCATTAACTATATTTTAGACCGGGGAGCTTCTATAGCCTTGATATCTCACTTGGGTCGACCCGAAGAAGGTAGATTTGAACCTAATCTCTCACTAGAACCCGTTGCAAGTATCTTATCGCAGCTATTAGGTAGAAAAGTAAATTTCCTTAGGAATTGGATTGACGGAATTTGTATGGAAGATAACCAAATTGCCGTATGCGAAAACGTTCGCTTTTTAGAAGGAGAAAGGAGCAACGACAAAGATTTGAGTAAAAAAATGGCAAATCTTTGCGATATTTTTGTGAATGATGCCTTTGCGTGCGCTCATCGCTCTCACGCTTCTACATGCGGTGTCGCTTCCTTCGCGAAAATTGCCTGTGCCGGACCACTTCTACTGGCTGAAATTGAGGCCCTAGAACGGGTAACGAATTTAACAAAGAAACCAGTAGTAGCAATTGTCGGAGGTGGTAAAGTTTCTACAAAAATTACTCTTCTAGAAAATCTGGCTACTAAGGTTGACTATCTGATAGTTGGAGGCGGAATTGCAAACACTTTGTTAAAAGCGCAGGGTAAAAAAGTAGGGGCATCTCTGGTTGAGAAAAAAAGTGCGGCTACCGCTGAAAATCTGGTCACGACGCATAGGAATCTGGTCTTACCGGAAGATATTGTCTGCGCCAAAAAATTCGAAAAAAAAGCAATTGGGACGATAAAAAATATCGACGAGATAGAGTCAGACGACCAAATCTTAGATTTCGGTCCCAGAACGATGAGAAAAATAGATCAATTGATTGAAAAGGCCGAAACAATAATTTGGAATGGACCAGTAGGAGTTTTTGAGTTCGATAATTTCCAAGTCGGAACTAAATCGTTATCCATGAGCATCGCTCGCTCCAAGGCGTTCTCCGTAGCGGGAGGAGGAGACACTGTGGCTGCAGTAAATAAATTTGGAATCGGAAAAAAACTTTCCTATGTCTCCACCGCCGGTGGTGCTTTCCTTGAATATCTGGAAGGTAAAGAACTACCGGCGCTTTCATACCTGAATTAAACTATAGAGAAAAACGCTCTCTGGTTACCCTAGCTTGTCAACAAATCATGAGCAGCTTTGTAACGGGCAAAGGTCTTTTCTATGACAGACCGCGGTAGTTTTGGAGCTGGCGGAGACTTGTCCCATTTTATTGATTCTAGATAGTCACGTACGAATTGTTTATCGAAGCTTTTTGGAGAGTTTCCGATTGTATAAGAATCTAAAGGCCAAAACCTAGAAGAATCGGGGGTCAACAATTCGTCTATTAAAACCAGTTCACCTTCACTAGATAACCCGAATTCCATTTTGGTATCTGCTATTATAATCCCCTTGTTTAAAGCATACTCGGCGGCTCGCGAATAAATTTCTATACTTGTCGAACGAATCTGATCTGCTATCTTAGCCCCAACTAAATTACAGGCCTCATTGAAGTCTATGTTCTCATCATGCGATCCGAGTTTCGCCTTAGTAGAAGGTGTAAAAATAGGGCTAGTCAATTTTTCGGCCAAACTTAAGCCAGATTCGAGTTCGATGCCCGAGGTACGACCTGTTTTGCAGTAATCTTCCCAACCAGAGCCAATAATATAACCTCTGACAACGGCCTCAATAGGAAGAGGCGTTAGCCTTTTAACCACCACTCCACGCCCTCCCACTAAGTCACATTCCGAACTGTCACTTAAGACATCAGACACTCTCAAATTAGTAAGATGGTTCTGGATCAGGATTTTCATTTTTTCGAACCAAAAGCTCGATAAATCATTAAGAATTTTGCCTTTTTCGGGAATGGGTTCTGGGAAAACCACATCGAACGCCGACAGCCTGTCTGTCGCAACAATAAGTAAATGGTCGGAATCTACGGCATAAATATCCCTCACCTTACCTCTTCCTAGAAGTGGCAAAGAACGTAAATTGGTCTCGTAGACAGTAGATTTCATACTATAATCTTTCCTACAAGATTCATTATAACCTAATAATTATTTGGGTAAGTAGAACAGGGAGTTTGGAAGGTCACCAAACAAGCCCATCGCCCTACCCACAAGAGTTTCTTTTAATCCGTCAACGTTATTAATTTTATTAATTACTCGCCCCCTGATTTTCCCTAAATTAAACAAAGGATTTGAAAAAACTTTGTTGAGAGTATCAGTAACCAAAAAAAGTGCCAGAGATTCGGACTTTCGCCATCTATTGTAATAATTTAATTGCGTCTTGTTGGGCCAATTACTTTCAGTCCCTGGCACGCCCACGCATTCCACAAGGGATGCTACATCCATCATATTTAAATTTAACCCCTGACCAGCCAAAGGGTGGATCTGATGAGCTGCGCTTCCAGCTAAAACACACTTACCTTTAAACCAATTATCTACCAGACCTCTGTTTAAAGGGAAACACAAGGGTGCAGCCAAGACTTCCACTTGACCCAGCGTAGATTGGGAGTTTTTCGTCAAAAATCGCGACAAAACTTCGTTTCCTCCTTCCTGAACTTTTTCCCATTTTGATTTTCCGATAGAAAGAACTATCGAAGACAATTGTCCCGAGTATTTCGGTAAAAAAGCCAAAACATCACCTTCGAAGAACCACTGTCTAGCCTTGTTTTCGTGAGGAAATTCTGTTCTGATATCGGTAACGATTCCTATCTGATTATAGGATCTTTTATTGAAATTAAAGCCCAATTGCTCCCTTAGACTTGATGAATAACCGTCTACAAGTAGCAGTAACCGAGAAGAAATTTTTCTTCCACCATCTAGTAGGACTTCAACGCAACCGTCGCCTTCATCCGTAACTGATTTCGGGTTTGAAAATCTCGGGAGATTTTTAGTGAGAGAACTCAGAGTATTCCTCAGTACTGACTCCGGCACCACCCATCCCATAGGCTTCTCATAGCCTATGGGGCGATTAAAATTCAGGTGACCTTGGGAGCTTAAATCCCAAATCTCTATTTCCTTATAGCTTCCTATCTTTGATTGTTGAATCGCTGGCCAAACACCCAAACCATCCAATAACCTCTTGGAGGACTCAATGATAGTATAGTTCCTCTCAGTTTCGGGATCTTTATTATCAAACGATTTAGCTGGCGGGCAAATAATACCGACGCTTGCAGAATTAATATCGAAAAGCCGAGCTGCCGCTAACGCGGTAACCCCGCCTCCAACAATTACGACATCAAATGCTCCGTAAACCACTCGCACTCCTTAATTCGAAGCTGGAAAAAAAATTAACCCAGTACTTCTTAATATAAATCGGCGCTTCAAAGGTCTCACATTTCCTACCAGCCCCATAAGCGTTCTTCTAGTTAAACGGGCTAAACCTAAATTTGAGGCAAACAATTGAGCTAGCAGGTCAGAGTAGAGCCCTGTAGTGACATGATCTGAGCGCCTCTTAGAGTCATAAATCCTTAGAGCCTCATCAAGATCGCCGGTCCTTTCCGATAAACAGGTTCCAAGCGCAAGTACATCCCGGAACCCGAGATTTAAACCCTGAGCTCCGTTAGGGTGTAACGTATTTGCCGCGTTTCCCAGAATTACACACCTCCCGTAATTGGTTTTACTCAACGATTGTCTTCTAATAGCGTATTTTCTCCTCGGGCCACAACGCAAAGACTTTCCCAATCTACGGCCAAAACTTTCCTCCAGAAAGGCCATAAAACTTTCATCGCTAAAACCCTTTACCTGTTCCGCTACCTTTTCAGGCACGCAAAGAACACTAACAACTTGACCCGACGCTGTCGGTATTAGTGCCATCGACCCTTTATCCAGGAATCGCAAATAAGCTTTGTTCCCCAGATTGTTTTCTGTATTGAGGGTCGAAACAATAGCACTTTGGTCGTAGTCTATACTGTCAACAGTTACCTCCAGAAATTTACAAACTATTGAGTCGGTACCGTCAGCGGCGACCAGCAGATCAGACGCTATACGCAGATTCTGATCTTTTTTACTGCCTTCTAGCATCCAAACGCCGTCAATAAAATCCATCTCAGCAACTTCCGTATTCCAATGGGTTTCAATAGAATTCGAATTTTGAACCGCCTCTCGAAGGACTGACAGAAGCAAACCAGCTTCACAGGACCAACCTAGGGCTTCTAATCCGACGTCTTTAGACGTCAGCATAACCCGGCCAAAAGCACGCGACTCGGTTACGTGAACTTCCATTATTGGAATCAAATGTTCTTTTAAACGCGACCACAAATCTAGCTCAGACAATATTTTTTTTGAGCTATGAGATAGAACCAAAGCTCGTGAATCAGACTGGCAAATCATTTTGGATGGCCGCCTATCCAGAATCCGAACAGAAAACCCCAAATGATTCAAATGGAGAGCCGTCGCGCTACCCACCAAGCCAGCGCCGATTACAGTGCAAGAAGAATGAACCACAGTGTTTAAGACATTAAGCCCTCTATTTCCGAAATCACCTTTGGAACGCCACTCGTAATTACCTCATTTCCGGTGTTTGTCACGAGAACGTCATCCTCTATTCTAACACCGATATCGAACCATTTTGGATCTAAGCCCGGAATACCCCTTGAAAGATACAGGCCGGGTTCCACCGTCGTCACCATTCCTGGTTCGAAACTACGCCATTGATCATCTATTTTGTACTCTCCGACATCGTGGACATCCAGTCCCAACCAGTGTCCCGTCTTGTGCATGAAATAGGGTCTATAGGCCTCGCTTTCCACCAAATTATCAACCTCCCCTGTCAATATCTGTAAATCTACAAGGCCCTCGGTGATCACTCTTACAGCAGCCTTGTGGGGATCATCCCAGATATTTCCCGGCCTTACCTGTTCGATCGCCGCAGTTTGGGCTTCAAGAACAACTTCATAGATTGCCCTTTGCTCGTCAGAGAAAACACCGTTGATTGGAAAGGTTCGAGTGATATCAGCGGCATAAAACTCATATTCGGCCCCAGCATCAACCAGCACGAGGTCTCCATCTTCTATAACGGAATTATTCTCTGTGTAGTGCAAAATACAAGCATTCTTGCCACCACCAACAATCGAAGGGTATGCAGGATGCCTAGCTCCCTGAGAAATAAAACTTGATGTTAGTTCTGCCTCTATCTGAAATTCGTTTATTCCTGGCCTGGCCATTTTCATCGCCTTTATATGAGCCTCAGAAGAAATAGCGGCCGCCTTCTTCATAATTTCCACTTCATGACTACTTTTGAACAGCCTCATCTCATGAATAACTTGCGACAAGGAAATGAACTGATCCGGAGCATGGATACCAGATCTACCCAAGGAACCAACTTGAGACACCCAATTAATCAGCTTTTGATCAAAGGATTTATATCGACCCATCGAGTAATAGATGCGTTTTTTATTTTCCAAAAGCCCAGGTAAAATATCGTCTAAATCTGTTATAGGAAATGCGTCGTCAGCATCAAAATCGTCGCACGCACCGACAAGCCCTGCTCTCTTTCCATTCCAGATTTCAGCCGTGCGATTGCTTTCTCTACAAAATAACAAATACTCACCTTGCTTTCTTTCGGGAATAATTACCGCCACTGACTGTGGCTCCTGGAAACCAGTTAAATAAAAAAAATCGCTATCAGGCCGATAGGGATAAAACACATCGCCATTCCGAACTTGTTCCGGAGCGCTGGGAGCTATCACAATCGCATCTAACCCCAAATTTTGTTTGAGTACCTTACGACGAGATCTGAATTCTTCTATCTTCACATCTAACTCCTTTACGGCTGTAGCTGGATTTACAAAAATTCCTACTGATTTTTTAAGCTAAAACACTCCATACTCATTAACACTACTATAAAACGAGAAAATCTGACTATTTGATCCTGATATGTATTATAAACTCTTGAGGATCATTATTGACAGCCACCTAAAAACAGACCTATAGTCCAGGAAGTACAGAAACTGGGAAATCCAAGATTATAATGACAATCGATGAGAAACAAAGTTTAGAATTGGGAAGCTTAGAACTTAAGATAGACGAACTAATCAAAACAGTTGAAAAGCTCTCAGATGAAAATAAGCAGTTGAAGTCCGAGAGTAGTCATTTAGCATCTGAGAGATTGACCCTGCTAGAGAAAACTGAGCAAGCGCGAGCGCGTGTGGAAGCTATGATCGGCCGACTGAAAGCGATGGAAACACGGTAATGTCAAAGAATAGACAACCAGTTTCTATCACTCTTTTGGACAAGGAATATGTGGTTGGATGTTCGGAAGATGAAAAAGACGACTTGCTTGCTTCAGCAAATTACCTCAATAAGAAGATGCTGGAGCAAAGAGACACTGGCAAAGTGGCGGGAAGCGAAAAAATAGCCGTCATGACCGCTTTAAACATAGCCAGCGAATACCTCAATTTAAGCACCGAAAACAGATCTGAAAGAGAAGATTATCAGGTAAACATAAGTAGAATATCGGATAAAATTACAAAAGCCCTAACATTCCGCAGGGCTTAATCGAAAAACGAGTTGAAAAAACTATAACCTAAGAGGCAAAACTTAAAAAGTACTTAGAAATCGGTATTCTCTGCTTTGTGCGTGTTGGCCCGCAAATCTCTGAGCCTATGCTTATATCTTTGGGAACCGATCATAGGTTGATGTTGAGCAAGTCCGCCTAGAGTGGAAAGCCTGATTCGCCGTGAGACGTTCCAATCTTGAACTTTTGGTTCGAGATTACGGCCAGGTACGGCATTGTGGAGAATACCTTCTTAAAAACTTGGATAGAGATTCACACGTTAAATCGAAAATGAATGATATCTCCATCGTTAACTACGTATTCCTTTCCTTCTGAACGTAGCTTGCCAGACTCTTTAGCACCAGATTCACCCCCATAACGGAGAAAATCTTCGTAAGCTATAACTTCTGCCCTGATGAAACCCTTTTCAAAATCGCCGTGTATTTCACCGGCGGCCAACGGGGCCAAGGTGCCTATCGGAATAGTCCACGCCCTACTTTCCTTCGGCCCTGCTGTAAAAAAGCTGTGAAGATTTAACAAATTATAGCCTGTCTTTACTAGTCTATTTAAACTAGGTTCAGAGATTCCCAAATCAACCAAGTACTCCTTTCGCTCCTCCGGCAACAGACTAACAATCTCAGCCTCCAAGGAAGCACAAACAGACAAAAATTCGGCATTGGTAGAATCAGCATGCTCTAACAAAAATTGGCGATACTTATTGGACTCCAAATCCCCTTCTCCGACATTCGCCACAAAAAGAACCGGTTTGGAAGTTATGAGTCCTAATTCTCTTGACAACAATTGGACATCCTCGCCAACACTTAGCGATCGGAGCATAGACCCTTCGCCTAGCACTGAAGTCAGATATCGCAGAATCTCCACCCGGGCCAATAAATTTTTATCACCACTCTTCGAACCCTTTTCAGATTTTTCCAGGGCTCGCGTGCAAACCTCAAGATCTGACAGAGTCAATTCAGTCTCTACTACCCCTACATCATGGAGAGGATCCACCTTACCCGCAACATGAGTAACATCTTCATTCTCAAAGCATCGAACAACATGCAAGATCGCATTCGTTTCTCTAATGTGGGCCAGGAATTTGTTACCGAGCCCCTGTCCTGCCGAAGCTCCACTAACTAGACCCGCAATGTCCGTAAATTCTATAGTGGCCGGAATAGTTCGATCGGAGCAGACGATAGAAGACACCCTCTCTAGGCGCGGATCTGGCACTGGCACTACTCCGGAATTCGGCTCTATTGTGCAGAAAGGATAATTTTCGGCCGCAATATCAGAGTCCGTCAAGGCGTTAAATAAGGAAGATTTTCCGACATTTGGCAGACCCACTATTCCACACTTCAAACCCATCCTGGAAGCCTTACTATGGATCACGTTGGTTGAGAAGATTCATCGCTCGATCAAAATAACCTGACAAAAGATCATTTATATGCTGTACGACTTTTTGTGTGCCGATATCGATAGCCCTGCTTTGTTCGTGGCTAGGTGGGCTAAGCACATAAGAAGTAACGCTTTGCCCACTTTTAGGTCTTCCTATGCCCACCCTGATTCGGCAATAATCTTTAGATGAAAGATATTGTTCGATACTCCTTAGACCGTTGTGCCCACCTGAGCCGCCGCCTCGTTTCAATTTGACTTCTCCAGCTGCCAGATCTAATTCATCGTGAAGCACGAGTATTAACTCTGGCGGAATACGATAATATTGCGCAAAAGATTTCACGCTATCCCCGCTAGCATTCATATATGTAAGGGGTTTCAAAAATCTAATTCCGTATGAATCAGCTCCCTCCATTGCCTTGAACTTCTGATTTTCTCTAAGTTTAACTTCCCTTTCGGAACACAGTCTATCTAACAACGCAAATCCTGCGTTGTGCCGATCAGTCCTATGCTTTTCTCCGGGATTTCCTAGGCCCACGACCAACTTCATGAGTTAAAAGTCCACGAAATCAAGACCAACCGTTTTAAAAGCTTACTCCGTGCCAGGCTCTTCAGCGGATTCTTCTTCAGCAGCTGCTTCGTCCGACTCTTGCTCTTCTTCTACCACTTCGTCGTCTATTTCGATGCCTTTCGGAGTCATAACCTGAACCACACCCGTCATCTCATCCCCTCCCTTTATCAGGGCTGTCAAACTTACTCCCTCAGGCATTTTCAGGTCTGAAAAATGTATAGCCTCACCCACATTTAGGTTTTCAATGTCTATTTCTATGGAAGGAGGCAAGTTCTTCGGTAAACAAGTAATCTCTATTTCAGTAATGAGTCTCGAAACCACGCCACCCCCCTGCTTTACGCCTACGCACTTGTCTTCATTCAAAAGACGGATCGGCACCCTAATATTCAATTCTACGGCCTCTTCAACTCTCTGAAAGTCAGCATGCAAAATTTCTTTCTTCGATGGATGACGACGTAAGTCTTTGAGATATACTTTCTCACTCTTCCCGTCTAAGTGGAGTTCCAAAATATTAGAATAGAACCCCACCACATCTAAACTTTTCATTATCGAATTATGTTCTATTTGTATTGCCACAACATCGCGGGAGCCGCCATACACCACCGCCGGCATATAACCTTCCCGACGCAACCTTTTATTTCCCGCCTTTCCGACTACTTCACGTTTTTCAGCTTGCAAAACAAAAGTTTCCATTCATAAAACTCCGATTAACCTGTGTATCTTGACATCGCTAGTTCACGCACATACCAACAAGGTCCGTTTTCTCAAACAGCCGAATAGACTAGCACAAAGTGACCTATTAATCTCCAGAAATAAGTGTTCTCTTCTAACATCCTTTCTCGGAAGTTCAGTCTACAAACATAGAACTTAAGGACTGTCCTGAACTAATTCTATTGATACTTTCCCCTATCAAACCGGCGACCGACACCTGCCTTATTCTATTTAGTACTGCAGCCTCTTCACTAAGAGGAACAGTATCAGTTACGACCAATTCGTCTAAACTCGATTTTTCAATATTGCCAAGAGCCCCTCCGGAAAGCACCGCGTGAGTACAATAAGCCACCACTTTCTTAGCGCCTCTCTCCTTTAAGGCATCGGCAGCATTACACAGAGTTCCAGCGGTATCGACAATATCATCTACCATAATACAACTTCTGTTTTCGACATCGCCTATTATATTCATAACCTGAGCTTCATTTGCCTTGGGACGCCTTTTGTCAATTATTGCTAAGTCTGACTCATCCAGTCGCTTAGCAATAGCTCTAGCACGCACTACACCGCCGACGTCAGGTGACACTACAATTAAATTCTTATATTCATGCTTCCAAATATCTCCGAGAAGAACGGGAGAAGCGTAAACATTATCCATTGGTATGTCGAAAAACCCCTGAATCTGTTCGGCATGAAGATCCAACGTCAAAACCCTATCCGTACCCACACTTGTGATCATATTCGCTACCAGTTTGGCGGTAATCGGCACCCTTGTAGACCGAGGGCGCCTATCTTGTCTGGCGTACCCCAGGTAAGGTATCACAGCCGTAATGCTTTGCGCAGAAGCACGCCTTAGAGCATCCACGAGGACCAAAAGTTCCATGAAATTATCGTTAGTAGGAGCACACGTAGGCTGCAGAACATAGGCATCTCGCCCTCGAACATTTTCCCCGATCTCGACCATGATCTCCCCATCACTAAACCGCTCCACAACAGCTTTACCCAGCGGAACGTGGAGATGTCTCGCGACAGCACTCGCAAGCGCCGGATTAGCGTTACCAGTAAATAACATCAACGACTCATCTCTCATATCTTCCAATATATCCACCCCCTTTCCCCATGATTAAAAGCAGTGTATCAGGATTTTGTGCCAACCATTCAGACGCTAGCACGAAGAATCAATTCTTCCCACAGCACACTAAATCTTGCTGGGGTGCCAGGATTCGAACCTGGGAATGCGGGGATCAAAACCCCGTGCCTTACCACTTGGCTACACCCCAAAAAAGTCTTACAGTTAGATTTCTCTCCCTTCGTGAAAAGATCGTAGTCGATCCAGTAACAGTGACCTATTCAATGTCTGACATGCTACTGCCGACCATTTGGCCGGAATTTGCTTTATAACGTTTTCCGCATCGCAAGGTCTATCAAACTCTGCAAAAATACTCGATCCAGTCCCGCTCATTTGGGCTTTGCCATGTTTAGACAACCAGTCCAGCGCATCTGCTATTTCTGGATACAGTCTTCGCGTAACTGTCTCACAATCATTTCGGTATCCAGAAAGATAATTTATGTCCATTTTGATGGGCACACTATCTCGTGTCAACTCCGGGGATTGGAAGACTTTCGCGGTAGAAACACCGACACCTGGGAATAGAAGGACAACTGACTTTTCATCTTTTTTTTGCTCGTACAACAATTCACCGACGCCTTCGGCCCAAGCCGCGTGCCCTGCAACGAAAACTGGTACATCTGCACCAAGCTGCAATCCCAATTGAGATAACTCCTCGTCCTTAAGATTCAAATCCCACAAGGCATTTAGGGCGACCAAAACTGTCGCCGCGTCGGAGCTACCGCCACCTAGCCCTCCGCCAACCGGGATGTTTTTTTTCAATCGGATGCTTACCCCACCCTTTACGTCACAGCTTGACTTCAATAACTTTGCCGCCTTAACTGTCAAATCCTCTGCATCGCCTTCCCCAGCCTCAAAACCCTCCATGGTTATTTCTTCTTCCGTACACAAAGCAAAATCAAGTCGATCAGCAATTTCTAGGAACTGAAAGAAAGTTTGGATATAGTGATAGCCGTCCGGACGCCTGCCAGTAATGTGGAGGAACCAATTTATTTTAGCGGGTGCCGGCCAATTCAAAGATTTTTTCACTTTTAGAACTTCCACTGACTCACAACAATCTTTAGGCTAAGCCTTTGAGACGAGAAACTTATTATTCTTGGCATCTGGGTTTCAGAGAAATACTTCTCCACATTAATGGTCCATTCTCCTTGCTTGAATTTCTTAGAGCCGCCACCATTCATCACTTCTATTTTTTCTGTTTTTTCCTCCGGAAAGGGCAAGCCCTTAATCCAGAACACCGCCTTGTCTAGAGGGAAATACCAACCCATTTCTTTTGTCATCAAAGACTTCAACGATTTAGCCTCAAAAATCTCTCCTTTAGAATCCTCGTAAATGCAAGATTTTTCTTTACTGACAATTCTAACGCTTCGACCAAGCGGTATTTTGAAAAATAATTCACTGTCACTTCCATCTTGCCGCCAAAGAAATCCGGAACTAAAGCCTTGTGATTCATGCCTGACACCAATCTTTCCGGCTACAGTCCAATTATTCTCTACCACTTTTTCTCGGAGCCCGAAGGAAACTCTTTCCTCGGGACTCATCTCCTTCTTCTCTAAAGGAGCACAAGCCCAAACCAGGCAAAAAATGATAAAGAAGAACGAAATCTTCATAACTAGACCGCCTACATACCAATCTTTTGAATCAAGTCATAAATTCTCTGATCACCCGGGAATTTTTCAATGGACTCCTTCCATAAATCCCTAGCTTCTATATGTTGTCCATCAAACCATAATACCTCTATTAAATGAGCAGCTACTTCGGCATCCTGCCCTGTTAAATAGGCTTTTTTCAAGTATCTCAGAGATTCTTCAATCCTCCCTAACCGATAGCAAACCCAACCCATACTATCTAATATATGAAAGGCCTGCGGCATTATTTGGATAGCCTTTTCTATCAGCATATAAGCTTCTTCGTACCGATCGGTAAGGATGGCCAGACCATATCCCAAAGCATTGAGAACGTCCGCGTTGTCCGGCTCCACCTCCAAGATTCTACCAAGATCATGCTCAAGGATGTCAACTCGCCCAACTTTCTCAGCTACTAGCGCCCTAGCATAGAACAATTCAAAGTCATATTCTTCTTTTTCAATAGCTTCGTCGTAAACATCTAAGGCGTCTAAATACCTCCCTTTTTCCGACAATATGCTTCCCTTCATTAGGCTTATCGGTACATTCTTATTGGGAAAAGATTTTCTAAGACCAGACAATAACTCTAAAGATTGGACCAGTTGCTTTTTCTTCGAAAGAACGAAGGCAAATCGAATTTGAGACGGAAAAAAATTTACCGGATCGTCACTAGGTACTGCTGAATAGTAGTTCTCAGCATCTTTATACCGCCCTTCAATTTCCGATATCCTGCCCATATAGAACTTAACTTCTCCGGACCTATAGTTCTGCATCAATAAGCGATCAAATATTTTTTTTGAACTATCTAAGCGGTCGGTCTGGAGCTCTAACAAGGCCAAAGAAAAGGCCACTCGATTATCTTTCGGAAAAGCAGAATATAGCCTTGAAAGCAAATCTCTGGAGGATTCATAATCCTCGTTTTTGCTTAATAGGTTAGCTTCCCAAAGACCGAGCTGTTTATTATTCGGATAATCTATACGCAAGGCCTTCACCCAAGTTAAAACGTCGACATTGGCTGAACTTTCGCCCACTGCACTAATTAATGAATAAATCAATTGCAAATTTAGGTCATTAGATTTCGCTAGCCGTGTTATCGCGCTCATAGCGGCCTCGTATTCTCCCGCACGGAGAGAAAAAATAGAAAAGAGTTCCAAAACATCACCAGACGAACTTCGAAAAAACTCGTACGCAGTCAGACTATCCCAGGCCGTCTTGTACCCAGAAACAGACGTATTAGCCATTTTTAAATAGTTTAGAAGTAATCCCAAAAACGCTGCCGGATCCGTTTGCACATGTTTTTTGAAATGACTCCATTCGGCGAATCTGTAGCCAACGATGTCGAGTTTGAAAGCTAACGCAAGAAAGATTATTCCCGCTTCCGCACTCGAATTATCTACTCTGAACCACGATTCGGCAGCAAGAAAAGCCTCAACATGCTTACTAGACATAAGCCCCAAATAAACCACTTTCTTGAGCAATGAGGGGGCCGGGTGTTTTCTAGCTAGCTTAGAATAGAGCTCTAACGCTAAAAGATAGTCACCATTACGTAAGGCGAACTCACCGAGAAGCAGCTGATGAAATTCATCATCAACAGAAATTGCTTTTTCCAATATTGGTTGA
>CAZXQY010000031.1:0-25771 GCA_964642505.1 uncultured Gammaproteobacteria bacterium
TTGTCGAGTTTTTGCGCTACAGAAAATCCTTTAAATGTTTTTTCGACGATGAAAGTTGATATACCATGCTTATTTTTTTGTTTATCGGTTTTAGCGTAAACCAAAAGTACATCCGCAACAGGCCCATTCGTAATGAATAGTTTTCTCCCATTCAACAAATACTCATCCCCAATTCTTATGGCACTGGTCGCCATACTACCAAGAGCATCCGATCCAGCTCCCGGCTCTGTCATCCCTAGGGCCCCTATATAACTGCCATCACAAAATTTCGGGCAATATTGTTCTTTTTGTAGATTGTTACCATTTCTAACAAGGTTATCTAGACAAAGGTTATCGCTGGCCAGAATGGAAGCTCCTAGCGTGTGATTCCAATAAGAAATAGCCTCACAAACAAAACACTGATACAAGACGTCCATCCCGCCACCTCCGTATTGAGAAGGGACCGTAACACCAAGAAGGCCGGCCTCAGACATAGCACGAAACTCCTCTTCCGGAAACCATTCCTCATTGTCCATTCTGCTGCACAAAGGATAAAGTTGATCACCTGCATATTTGTAAGCCATATCGTAAACGGCTTGGTGTTCACTATCGAAACCAAAAGATGCCAAATTTGGTACTGTCATAAAAAAATCCTTTATCTTACAGAGAAGAGATTCAGTCCGGATTTATGGTAATCAACTTCCACAACTT
The DNA here is from genome assembly GCA_964642505.1 of uncultured Gammaproteobacteria bacterium. Taxonomy (GTDB): domain Bacteria; phylum Pseudomonadota; class Gammaproteobacteria; genus TMED69. Next base: position 691 of record CAZXQY010000031.1, read on the forward strand.
CACCGAACGGGTTTTCCCCAAACAAAACCGACAGCGCTTTCGGTTCTTCCGGGTTCGCGACGGCCAAAAATCGTTGTTCTCCCTCCACCAGTTTTCCAACTATAAAACCTTTCTTTTTCTCTCCCCTAGAATAAACCGCCGCGTACGACTCAATGATCCCACGGCCTGAAACTTTTTCTTTCACTTTCACCGAAGACCTACATAAACCTAGAGTAGACCGTTGAGTGAGAGGCTTCCAATTCTCATTCAAGTCGCTACTGTAAACGCCTACAGAATGCTTAGACAGGTAGCCTCCATTAGCAGCAACTAAGGCACACTTATCTTGCTTTCCTCTCAATCGTTGTGTGATTTCCGAAATAGCATGCAGACTATAGTTATTTCCTGGGCCACCAAAATAGGGCAAGCCACCCGTCACCGTCAAGGGAGGAGAGCCATCAGTAGAAAGACCTAGAGATTCGCAAGCCGTCCATATGGCAATTGGAAAACAGCTATATAAATCGATAAAGGAAAAGTCTTGGGGAGTTAGGCCAGAATTATCGAGCGCGTCTGTCAAGGCAAGTTGTTGTGCCGGTGACCGAGAAAGATCAGGCCTCTCAATAACTCTTAACTCGTCGCAGTCGGAGTACGACTTAAGATATACCCATTGGGACTCAGGAATGTCATGCTCTATAGCCGTAGCGACAGAAGTCATCACAACCGCTGCGCCCTGGTTAACGGCATCCTGAGCCACCATCCATTTAGCATAAGGTTCACAAAGCGGGAAATTTTGTTCGCTGAAGTTCGCTATATATTCCTTCGCTAGATATTTAGGAAATTGTGCATACGGGTTTTTTTCCGCAACGACGCTAAAAGGTGACAGCAGATTTGCTATGCCTTCTCGATAATCATCCAAACTAAGTCCTAGCCTATGGCGTCTGACTTGTTCCAATAGAGCATATACTTGAATCGGAAAAGTTATACCATGCTTAGCTTCATACTCATCCGTCATGGGATTTTCCGGCCAAAGATCCTCAAAATTCCCACCTACTTCCTCAGTCCAATCGAATTCCAGTCCTTTCTTCTGAGCCGATCTGATAGTGGCTAACGCTTCACTTCCTGTAAAAACGACACTCCGTACATCACCCGAAAAGATCTGCTCCGCCATCTGGTTGACAACTCTTTGAGGAGTTTCTCCACCCACCTCAGCGTATATGAGTCGACGGGGATTTAAGCCGATCCGCCTTGCAATCGCACCAGGCACATTGTCAGGCCCACCGAATGGATTGGGCCACATTGGCGTGCCTTTTACGGAATCTTCAAATAATCGGGCAGAAATAAGAACATCGACAGTTTGCTTAAACTCATCGGATATCGACGCATCCAACAAGGCCATTTGGGAGACGTGGGAAGAGATATCGGTAGGAGACATACTCTTTGGGTTCACTGAATGACGGTCCACATATTGAGCACTTCCAACTAAAATCGGCGTTTTGTTATTCATATTTTTATATTTGCCAGTAAATCCTTAATGGGACTCGAGAGTCGTGATACGTACTAGTTCCCTAGGGGAGACCAAATCGTCGTAAGCTAGCCCCCTATGCATTGTCGCGAAGTTATCCCATATAACAAAATCGTCTCTTTGCCAAGCATGCCTATATATTAAAGATTCCTGTGTAGAATGATCTATCAGGTCACGGATTAATATACGGCCATCGGGAAAGGGAATCCCGACAATGGAAGAGCAATGGGACGCCAGGTAAAGTGATCTTAAACCCGTTCTAGCATTCTCCCTGACCAGAGGTTGATGAACACCTTTTAATTGATCAGCTTCTCCTGAAGAAAACTCGAAACCTAGTATCTCCCTAGAATAAGCAATTGAATGGTGGGCTTTGAGATCAGATATCCTATCTTTCATTCTTTTTGTTAGCAGATAATACGCGTCTCGGGTGTTAGCAAATTCAGTTTCACCACCATCCTTTGGAACAGTTTTCGCCGACAACATTGAATAACGGCCTGGGGGATCCTGGAAAGAAGCATCGGTATGCCAAAGGCGATTGGAGAGCCCATATTGCCTCCTTCTATCGTCTGCCGGCAAAACTTTTCCGTTCAGATCCAAGTTAGAGACATCAGTCAGTGCCTCGTCACCGTACCGACTAGCAGTAATAGTAGAAACTCCGGTTTTCCGGTGTAAACAATCACTTAGTTGGCCAGCGAAGCCAAGTTGCTCGATATTCGAGAGCTTTTGATCTTTGAACACCAAAACTCCAAAAATATCCAGAGCGTTTTTGATTTCTGCTACCAAGCCCTCTTCTAGCGGCCGCGACAGAGACAAATCGAGTACTTCAGCCCCAAAATAACACGCTTTCATCCTTACATTAAGGTTAGGAATTTTTTCCTTGAAGAAACGAAAAAGAGTACTTTTAATATCGACTAGCGTAGTTAACATTATCATTCTAGGAATCGGTTACAACTCTACAACCCTTTGCTCTATTTATGATCTAATACTGACATAAATGATATAGTTATCCAAAAAATTGTAGTCGGAAACTAATGAGTTCACTAGAAGACAGAATAATTAGAATAGAAAATATCGAAGCTATCCGTAATTTAAAGCAAGAAGTCTATTGTCATTGCATAGACCTTATAGTCGCCGGGAAGCAGAAACAGCAAATTGTTCTGGACCATCTGACAGAAGATGTAATCGCGGATTTTACGGGTTTTAGCCTCATGGAAGGAAAATCTAATGTTGCTGATTTTCTTTTCAGAAAAGTTCCCTCGATCCTAAGCTATAGCCAACACCGAGTATCGAACGACGTCATAAAAATACAAGGAAAGAAGGCTAGGGCTCTGTGGTATGTCGATTGTCCTGTCGTTTTTAGACCTGGGAACAAGCTCGGAATCAAAGGAAGCGCCTTTATTGCCGGTAGATACGAAGAAAAATACGTATATCAAGACGGAAGATGGAAATGGGCCGAGATTGTAGCGCTTCTGGATACGGTCCAACAATTTGATAAGAACTGGGCAAATGCGAGACAAATTATTAAAAATCGGTAGCTATACGCTATCAATAGAGTAAATAGTTTTGTTTTACGATGGAAACAAATGTCTTTTGACCCAGATTCTTGTCTGCTTTTTTATTTTTGCCAATAGCGACCGTCTTCATAGTGAGGACAGAAATGTAGAGATCACGTTGCTAGCGGGCGTAGAAGCTTATAACAAAAAGCAATTTCGGGTCGCGAAAAATATTTTCGACGAGCTCACTAGACTAAAACCGGATTGTTCTGAATGCTATCATATGAAAGGTAAAAGCTACGGAAGACTCGCCGAGAACTCTAGTTGGCTAAAGGCCATAAAATATGCCCCAAAGGCACTCGAGTCTTTTGAGGCCGCTTACCGCTTAGCCCCACGAGAGATCGATATCATAGAAGATTTGATTTCATTTTACTCGAAGGCTCCTTTCTTCCTAGGAGGTGATGTGGATAAAGCCAAAAAGCTTGCCGTTAAATTAAAGGAACTAAAATTATCGAAACATCCAGATTAAAAAAATATCGCAGATTTTTCCTGTAGTAAAAATCGGAAAACGGAAGACAATACCAAAAATGAATTGAGAGCTTTAATATGATAAGAGGAATCTTCTTTGATCTCGGCGGAACACTTTTAAGTTACAAAAATGTTAACAAGACAACGCTGCCTATTCTGGAAGAAGCCATAATGAGGAGCGGCAAGAAATCAAACAAAGACAAAATTAAGGCTGCCTACCGAGAGTCTTCAAGTATAATAGCCGCTCAATACGCGACAAAAAAATATTATCTTCATAAGCATTTTTTTAACGATGTTTTCCTAAGGTTCCTTAAAACACTTGGTATAGATGGGAACACAGAATTGCTTTCATGGTACGCAAACTTTCATAGGGAAGAAATGATTGACTGCCTCATACTGAAAGCCGACTGTATCGAGACTCTTAATCATTTAAGATCAAAGGGGATTTATATTTCAATCGTGTCAAATATAGATAATGACATGTTAAATCCCCTGCTAAAGAAAGAAAATCTCGGTTCCCTAACCGATCACACTATAAGTTCAGAAACTGCCCGTTCTTGCAAACCGGATAGAAGAATCTTTGAAATAGCGTTGGAAAAGTCGACCTTAAGTCCGAAATCGATTATTTTTGTAGGTGACTCTCCTGAACACGATATAGGAGGTGCTAAACCATTAGGCTTCAAAACGGCCCTAATAACTGATGGCGGACTCGGACCTCCGCTACAAACTGGGAAACAAGTCCCAAGAGCCGATTACACTATCGATTCGCTCTCAGAATTAACCGCTTTAATTAAATAGATAAACTTTACGAAGTTCTGTTGACTTTCTATAAAATCCATTCAATCATCTAAGGTACCCAACTTAGACAGGAAAACTTTGATGACCACTAAAGCTGCTGCTTCCAATTTCATAAAAACCGCAAATAAGAATCTTGCCGACTTTTTTAAAAAAGGAGATTTCGAAGGCGTCGCGGCTTGTTATACGAAGGACGCCGTCTTAATGCCGCCTGGACATAAATCTTGTAAAGGTAAAAAGGCAATTGAAAAGTGGTGGCAAGGTGCTGGCGAAAGTGGGCTAGGTTCGTTAACGTTGCGTACTACAGAAATAGATATAAAAGGAACCAGCCTAATAGAATCCGGAGGCGCCATCTTAAGGGATCGGAAAGGAAAGATCGTAGACTCCTTAAAATATATCGTAATTTGGAAAAAAACAGGTAAAAAATGGAAAATGCACCGTGATATTTTCAACAGTAACAACGGGTAGCAACCGGCAATCAGGTTGACCTCATAAAGCCTCTTTAGGCAAATTGAACTACTGCCGAGCGACAGTACCCCCATCGACGGGCAGGACCACCCCATTACAATAACTTGCTTCATCGGATCCTAGATACAAACAAGCGTAAGCCATCTCCCTAGGAGTTCCAGGACGACTCATCGGAGTGAGGTAATCTGCCTTTTCATCATCCTCGAAAATGTCAATAACGTCGGCAATCATTGGCGTGTCCGTATAGCCCGGACAGACGCAGTTTGCCCGCAAGCCCAGCTTACCGTATGCATTTGCCATAGCCCTAGTTAAATTAATAACGCCACCCTTAGCCGAACAGTAGGTGTGGGCATTTTGCATGCCAACCATACCTGAAATACTAGCCACATTCACAATCGATCCTTTTTTTGAAGCAATCATATGTTGCAAAACTAAATGGCACATGAAATAACAGGCATTCAAGTTAATGCCTATAACTTCGTGCCATTTTTCCGGAGAGGTGTTTGCTATGTCGTTCATCGAACCCTCACTCTGATGGCTCCAACTCCATCCCACACTAGCGGAATGGACCAAGATATCAATACGACCATATTTTTCTATAGTAAAGTCAACCACTTTTTCAGCCTGCTGATAATCGCTCAGATCAGCCGGAACAACTGAACCGCTACCCCCTGCGTTTTCCACTTTATCTAAGACGGTTTGTAAATTTTTCTTCCGCCTGCCAACTCCGATGACTAATGCACCCTCCTCCGCAAAAAGCTCCATACAAGATTCCCCTATACCCGATCCAGCACCTGTGATAATCGCAACTTTATCCCTTACTCTATCCATAAACAGCCCCGTTCCTTAAGATTTATAGATTTAAAATTTCACTCTCTCTCGAAAAGACTAGCATTCGCCATTCCTCCCGACTCACACATTGTCACCAAACCATACTTAGCCTGACTCGCTTCCAGAGCTCGTACCAAATTGGCCACTAAGCGCCCTCCTGATGCGCCGACCGGGTGGCCTAGAGCGATCGCCCCTCCAAATATATTCAGAAGACTTGAATCAGCACGAAATTCTTTCTCCCAAGCCAAAGGCACCGAAGCAAATGCTTCGCTTACTTCGTAAACATCAATGTCTTCGATGGTTAAACCCGCTCTGCCAAGTAATTTTTTTGTCGCCGGAATAACTCCGGTAAGCATCATCAGCGGATCATCTCCCACAACGGCGAAGTGCGTTAGAAAAACTCTGGGAGATAAATTTAGACGTTCAGCAATTTTCTCTTCTACCAGCAGACACGCTGATGCTCCATCGGATACCTGGCTAGAATTAGCAGCAGTTATGGACCAATTTATTTCCGGAAACCGAGCTCTCATTTTTTCATCCTCAAAGGCAGGACTCAAGCTTAACAATTTTTCTAAATTAGAATCGGGCCTAATCCCCTCATCGGAATCCACCAGCAACCCATCTTCACGCTTAATGGGCACAAGATCTCTTTTCACATTTTCTTGATCTTTTGCTGCTTTTCGGTGAGAAGACAGGGAAAACAAATCGAGCTGCTCACGAGTTAGAGACCAACGGGCAGCAATACGTTCCGCAGCTATACCTTGATGAACTAAACCTTCTCTGTACCTCTTTCGGAAACGAGGCCCCTCGCTATCTTTGCCCATCCGATTCAATCGCATGGGCACAAGGCTCATCATTTCAACCCCGCCCGCTACAACGACATCATACGCGCCAGCCACAATACCTTGGGCGGCGAAATCGATTGCTTGTTGGGAAGAACCACATTTCCTATCCAGAGTTATAGCCGGAACCGACTCAGGAAAACCGGCAGCAAGAGCGGCTTGTCGGCCTATATTACCCGCCTGCTCCCCCACCTGCAGAACGCAACCAGTGATTACATCTTCAATCAATCCCGGATCTAGATCTTGTCTTCGAACAATAGCGTCTAAAACGCTCGCATAAAGATCAACCGGATGTACGCCAGAAAGCGATCCTCCATCCTTACCCTTCCCGAAAGGGGTGCGGACGATATCAATAATTGCCGCTCGTCTAATCATGTTCAATCTCGCCTTAAAGAAACCTCAAAAGTAGCAGACTTAAGTTCGAATACCGGACTATTGACTACTTGCATTAGCTTGGCAACCTTAGCTAAATTCGGATCATTTAAATAGGGATAAGTTTTCTTCACAGGCCCGCTCGACCGCATCTTTTCTAGCCCCTCTCCCGGCACCAACGCCTTTAAAATTAGATCGTCATCATCGGAAGTCCCGTATTCCTTTCTAAGTTCCTCTATAGTAGGTTGCGGAGGGGGAGTATTAGAAACTTGCTTTCCTCTAGGGCTAGACATTATTCTATCCAAGATGTTTTGATCGATTGGGCCGGCCGGTTCGCCATAAAAACCAGCGGCATATTGAATTACTTCATCAGGAATAGACGAGTACCTTTTACCTGTCACAATATTTAGTACCGCTTGCGTCCCGACAAGCTGACTAAAGGGTGTCGCCATACCAGGATAACCCAACTCCTCCCTAACTTTTGCAGTCTCTTCTAGTACATCCTCCAAACGATCACTCAGGCCATGCTGAACTAGTTGAGCCTTCAAAGTTCCAACCATGCCACCAGGAATCTGGTGTCGAATTGACATGACATCATATTCAGCATACTGATTCACTAAAAAGCCAGCGGTCAGCCCAACCTTCTCAAAATGATCAGCTACTGTCGGAAATAATGAAGTATTAAGATCATGCGAGTAACCCAGTAGCTCCACATTTTTTGTCATAACTTCCACAGAAGGCACCGACGGTCCGTTAGCCATTGGTCGTACCGCTGTATGAAGTATCGTAACTCCTAGTTCAAGAGCATCTATATAAGCCTTAGCGCTTTGTCCCAGCAAATTGTTAGAATGGAATTCTATTGGTTTGCCTTTGGCTTCCGCACAAATAGTAGGAAGTAACGTAGACAAGCGCTCTTTTTCTAACACACCCGCGGTATCATATAGTAATATCGTATCGATATCGGAAGAACCAGCTAATTCCCTAACCTGTTTGGCATAATAATCATCTCCATGGACCGGACTCAAAGTAAACATGATCGCCCCAGAAACTTCAGACCCATACTCCTTAGCAATTTTCGCCAATCTTTTTGTTTTGTCATTATTGAATAAAACATCGTAGATCCAAAAACTTCTTACCCCATGCTCATTAAGTTGTCGCATCCAAGCATCCATAAGCGAATCAGGAGTCACCCCAAAGGTTACAGACGCATTGGAACGCATTCCACCTCTAACCCGTGTTTTCGGCATCGATTCAACTAAAAGATCGAGACCTTCCCACGGATTTTCAAAGTTATATTTGATCAGACACTCGAACATCGAAGAACCCGTCAGATCAATGACTCGATACCCAGTCTGGTCGACTATCGAGCTTACTGGCAGAGCCATTCCAGCCGTCATCCTCATACCCCAAAGGCTTTGTTGCCCATCTCGCATTGTAGTATCTAAAAACTCAACATGCTTCATCCATCAAGTCTCCCCATCTTTATTTTCCGAATTCAAAAACTCTTCTTCCAACCATTTAGTTCCAAAGTGGTTATCATGGAACCGTTTATCCGCCAAAACCCCAGAAAGCATTTTTAGATTTGTCTTTATGCCATCAATCGAAAATTTCTCTAACGCGCCAGCCATCCTTTCAATTGCCACATCTCTATTAGCACCAGTGACAATTAATTTACCAATCATGGAGTCGTAAAACGGAGGAACGTTGTACCCCGAAAAACAATGGCTATCGATGCGCACCCCAACTCCACTAGGCGGAGACCACGTTTCAATTCTACCCGGGCTAGGCCTAAAACCATTTTCAGGGTCCTCCGCATTTATCCGACATTCAATCGCGTGCCCTCTTATCTTAATCTGGGTTTGGCAAGGAATGACGTCTAAATCACCGTTCGCTATAGCAAATTGTAATTTGACCAAATCGAAACCACTCACCTGTTCCGAAACCGGATGCTCAACTTGTATTCGTGTATTGACCTCTATGAAATAAAATTCATCTCGTTTCATATCGTATACAAACTCGACAGTCCCTACATTTCGATAACTTAAATCTGCCATTAGTTTCACAGCTGCGTCCCTCATGGAATCTCTACTTTCTGCCGACATAACTGAACAAGGTCCCTCCTCGATAACCTTTTGATAGCGTCTTTGAATTGAACAATCCCTATCTCCGAAGTGCACAGCCTTTCCCATTCCATCTCCAGCTATTTGGACTTCGATGTGCCGAGCATTCTCGATATACTGTTCTAAATATAAATTACCATCGCCAAACGCTTCCTTAGCTTCCTTAGTCGCATTGTCGAACATAGCATCAATGTCATGGGGGTCCCTTGCGACAAACATACCCCGCCCCCCTCCTCCAGAAGCAGCCTTGATAAGCACGGGATACCCTATAGCTTCTGCTTCTCGTTTGGCAGAATCTTTATTGGCTACATCGTTCGCTCCTCTAACCAAAGGCACTGAAGAAGATTGTGCAATTTTTCGGGCAGCCACCTTATTACCCAAAGCGTCTATTGTCGACGCCTCTGGTCCAACGAATATCAATCCATTTTCATCACATAATCGAGGTAGAGCAGCTCTCTCTGACAGGAACCCATAACCGGGATGTATGGCGTCACAGGAAGTCGAAAGCGCTGCGTGCACGATCAGTTCTGGCACCAAATAACTCGCCTTGGAGGGAGCAGGCCCTAACACCACTACACGATCAGCAAGTCGCCCAGCTCTCGAATTCGAATCCACTTGGGAAGCAGCCAACACAACCTCTATACCTAAGTCGTGGGCAGCATTTATAATCCTAACGGCAATTTCGCCCCGATTTGCAATCAAAACTTTTCGAATCGCCACCCTAGACCAACCTCAGGAAGGATTAATCAGTATCAGGGGCTGATCAAATTCTACCATTTCGCCATCTGCAACCAATATATCTACAACCTTCCCCGATGTCGCCGCCTTTACAGGAGTAAACAATTTCATTACTTCTATCAGACACACCTCACTAGTCTCAGTTACGTCATCGCCTATATCTATATAAGGTGGTGATTCAGGTTTAGGCCGTCTGTAAAACGTTCCTAAATTAGGAGCTCGAACCGCCACCAAACCGTCAGGGATTTCAACTTCGGAACTTTCATCTACGGACACCTCTTTTTGGATAGATTTGGTTTCAATTGTTTTTTCGGATTTTGAAACTTCTTCACTACCAATTAAAGATCGAGTCACCAACCGACTTTCGGGATTGTCTGAGATAAAAATCTCTAGAGAATCGGTCTTAACGTAGATCTCCTTCCAATCAGAACTATCAAACAATCTGATTATACTGTCCAAATCGTGCTGGCTAGATTTATCCATCCTGTTTCCCTTTTACTGTTTCCAAAATGCCTTCTGACAGACATTTTATAGCCGCCAATTTTGCGCTTAGCGGATGAAGAACTAATATACCTTTAAGACCGCTTTTCATCGCCATTGCTATCCCTTCTATCGAATCTAGGATACTGCCTCTAGCGTATGAGTAACCCTTAAGAATCTTGGCTAGCGATTCTAAATCGTCTTCCCCCTGAACCCTATCTAAATCTAACACTTTTCCCTCGACTGAAGCCGACCCAGCATGTACTTCTATCGGACAAAACTCTGTAAGCCAAGACGATAATTTTCTAAGATAAGGAGAATCCTCCTCAGGATAGCTAAGGGGAAGAAAGCCTTCGTAGATGGTACCTGTTGCGCCGTCTACAGTCACCTCCATACCCTGCAAGCTCATTACCCGACCTTCTCCACACTTTACTACCGTCGGAACACCTAGAGATCTTCCAACTACAGCTGCATGCGACGTGGATCCTCCGAGTTCAGTCACCAAAGCCCTACTCGATATCATGCCGTGTATGTCCTCCGGACTGGTAGTAGCACAACCTAAAACGACATTCTCACCTTTTTCCGACCTAATTTCTGCACTGTCAGAGCTAGTGACCAAAACCCCCTGACCTACTCCCGGGCAGGCTGGTTCGCCTGTCAGTAAGACGGTTGCACTTTCTAAAACAGAACTTTCAACAAGTGGGGCTGACACCCTTCTCAGCTGTTCCACCGATAGCTTTTCTAGAGCAGTCAATTTTTCGATTGCGCCTTCCTCGACAAAATCAACAGCGAAACGAAGAGCAGCAAGGGGCGCCCTTTTTGCAGCCCTAGTCTGAAGCAAAAAAAGCTCCCCTCGTTCCACGGTAAATTCAATGTCCTGTACTTCTCTGTTTTCAACTTCCAGCGCGTGGGCGGCGGCCATCAGAGCTTCGAACGCCACTGGATTTGAGCTTTCTAAAACCTCAATAGACTTGGGAGTAACCTTTCCGGAGACAACATCTTCTCCTTGAGCACGAGATAAATATTCGCCGTAGGGCTTTTTTTCTCCGGTTATAGGATTACGGCTGAATAAAACCCCTGTACCGGACTGTTCATCCAAGTTACCAAAAACCATCGCCTGTATGGTAACTGCCGTCCCAAGTAAATCAGATATACCATTATGTTTTCGATATCGCTTAGCCCTTCTACTATTCCATGATCGAAAAACAGCCTCAATAGAGGCGAAAAGTTGGCCATAACCAGATTCTGGCACTTCTCCACCTTTTGCCTTGATCTCCTCTCTGAAAGATGACGCACTCTTTGAATTATTACTAACATCGACTATTTTTAGGACCACTTCGGAGTAAAGCCTCAAAAATCTAAGATGAGTATCCTTAGCAAAATCCGGATTTCCTAGCTCTTCAGCTAGCGCCTTCTCGACCTCTCCATTCATCCCCAAATTCAGGATAGTATCCATCATGCCAGGCATAGAAATTTCTGACCCAGAACGGACAGACACCAATAAGGGGTTGTGGGGCGCAGAAAACTGCCTCCCAGTTTCACTTTCCAACCAAGCGATTGATTCTCGAACAGTAGTGCTTAACTCTTGAGGTAAAGTTCCGTGTTCTAGGAAATGACGGCAAGCTTCCGTTGAAATAACAAAAGCCAACGGAACAGGAATTCCCAGGGACTTCATTTTAGAAATTGACCAGGCTTTCCCTCCCACCAAAGACTTAGAAATCGACTCTGTACCGTCTAATCTGATGACGTAGCCCTTTCGGTTTTCGCCCAAAACAAGATACTCCTAAACCAAATATTTTATTGAGTCAGAATGAATTTAAACTCCCAACAAGGTAACACTACTAATTGCCTCTTCTACGCCGTTAACACCACCACCATTTTGAGCTACCGCTATTCGTGCATTCTCCACCTGGCGTCGTCCTGATTCCTTTCGGAGTTGTGTTACTAGCTCACAAATTTGTCCAAGACCCGTAGCCCCAATTGGGTGACCCTTAGATTCTAGTCCACCCGACGGATTTACTGGAATTCGACCGCCTATTTGCGTGTCCCCAGATTCAGCCATCGGTCCACCCATTCCTAAAGGACACAATCCAAGAGCCTCTAACTCCATAATTTCACCCATTGCCGTTGCGTCGTGGACCTCCGCAACATCAACATCATCCGGACCCAGACCAGCCACTTCATATGCCTTTGACGCAGCCAATTTACTAACGTGCCTATCAAAATCCGTCAAATCTCTGTCACTACCCGATTGCAAGATACTCGCCAAGACTCTAACGCAGCGATTTTTATTAGCCTTTACTCGCGACAGTCCCTTCTCATTACACACAATCGCTGCCGCCGCTCCATCACTTATTGGTGAACACATTGGTAAGGTCAATGGGTAACAAATTGCGGGACTTGACAATACTTCCTCAACAGAAAATAAACGCTGATACTGAGACAGGGCATTATGGACCGAATGTCGATGGTTTTTAGAAGCTACCGCAGCAAGCTGTTCTTGAGTTGTACCAAACTCGGCCATATGTACGCGACACCACCCAGCATACACGTCCATAAATACACTGTATGGTTTCTCCGAAGAAGTTCCTGCAGGAATTCCCAACTCTTTTCCCAAGCCAGCAAAAAACTTCTTGTTTCTCTCAGCTTCTCCCACGTCCCAAGCCCCGTCGAACGCGCTAAACATTAGTTCTCTATCAACGGAAAACATCTTTTCCACACCAAGTGCAAGCGCAATATCCGCCGCACCACTTTTTACATAGTTCACTGCCAAATGAAAGGCCGTGCTAGCAGTAGCACAGGCATTTTCTACATTAATGACCGCGACCTTTTCTATCCCAAATGGTCGCAACGCAATCTCTCCTCTCACCATGTCTTGGCCTTCCATATGGCCTTGTACACAGTTTCCGAAAAAAACTGCGTCCAAATGTTTTTTCTCACAATTAGAGTCGACCAACACTGCGTCCAGCACGTCCCCCGCCATGTCCTTTACACTTAAGTCTAAATGCTTACCAAATTTTGTCATACCAACGCCGGCGATATAAATGTGTCCCACCATGAACTCCTGATTTGACTGAATATAAGGTAATAATCGGACTTTATCGGAATGCCATGATAACGCCCGTTGCACATGATTGCTAACGCACTAGACAGAATAACTTAAATTCCACAAAAGGGAGAATTATTAATCCTTAATCGACTACCTTGATTTTGAGCTGAACTAAGAACTTTAAATCCCCAATAATCAAAGACAAGACAGCTAAGAGTTTTCCGGCTAAACCTATCTCGCCCCATTAAAAATAAAAAAATCTCCATTAGGTAGCATGCTGGACTGTAATATAGCCGACTAGGATTTTTCAGCAATCTGAAATACGGGTCTCCTGAAAAAACAGCAACTATTAAGTTTTCCCCATCATTTGAAAAGGAAATTTGCAAGGAAGTTAATCCCCATGATATTTTTAAGAGGAATCCATCTTACATTAAATCAGGAGCAGCCTAATGTTGAAATGGAAAATTGGAGACACGACTATTACCCAGGTATTGGAAATCACCGACGGCAGTGGATCCCTTCCTCTGCTACCGGATGCCACTCCGGAAGCACTAGAGGAGATAAGTTGGTTAAAGCCTAACTTCGTTACCGACGAAGGTTTCCTAATTCTAAACATTCAAATGTTGATAGTAGAAACGCCGACGCGAAAAATGGTTGTCGACACCTGTATAGGGAACGATAAAAATCTTAACATGGAAGGTTGGGCAAATCTTCAACTTCCCTTCCTAGAGGACCTTAAAAATCTTGGTCACGACGTCGAGTCAATAGACACTGTGATCTGTACTCATCTACATGTTGACCATGTCGGTTGGAATACTCGAAAAGTAGGGGGTAAATGGGTGCCTACTTTTCCGAACGCAAGGTACCTGATGGTAAAAGAAGAATACGAATTCTGGAGAGACTTAGAAGAGGATCCGTTTGGCGACGTATTCGGGGAGTCAGTAGCTCCTATATTTGAGGCCGGCATGGCAGATTTTGTAAAAGCCACTCATATCGTCGGTGATGGAATTTCGTTTGAGTCAACTCCCGGTCATACACCAGGACATATCAGCGTAAATATTGAGTCGGATGGCGAAAAAGCGGTCATATCCGGCGATATGATGCATCACCCTTGCCAAATAGCAAAACCCGAATGGGTTACACCGTTTGATAACGACAATGATGCTGCAATGGCCACTCGGAAAGCCTTCCTAGAAAAATACGCTGATCAACCAGTCCTAATTCTGGGTACCCATTTTGCCAATCCGGTAGCTGGCCGAATCGTGCGTGATGGGGATTCCTATCGCTTCGACGTTTAACGCTAAATAAATAGAGGATAAATATCTTGAGCGGACAAATAAACTGGTACTATTTTCGCAAAGGCTGAACAACTTGCACCAAAGCGTCCAAGTTTATGGACGCCAATAAAATAGAACCGAAAGAGACAATCCCCGCAAGCAGAAAATTAGGGGCAAAAGATGCCAAAGAATTAGCCTCAAAAGCAACAAAAGTGATGGTTTTCAAAGGTAAAAAAGTAGCTGAGTTTACTGTCTCCAAAAATCCTGATAAAACTCTAGTGGAATCTATGCTCGGTCCTACCGGCAATCTTAGGGCCCCGACCATAGTTTTTGGAAAGACCATTCTAGTTGGTTTTAACGAGGAAGAATTTACTAAAATTTTACTGTAAAACTTATCACTACCAAAACTTAGACAATTTTTGAAAGTAGGAAACTCCATGGATAAGTGCACCAAAGGTCAGCATCTCACTACGACGATAACAGGGTCGTTGCCCAGGCCCCATTGGTTCACAAAAAATCTTGAAGGTAGGACGATGTCGACCGCCTATTTGGGCGACTTTCAATATCATGAACAATATAGGGACGCGGTCGGTGCGTGCATAGCAGATCAAACCAGCGCAGGCTTAGACGTTCTTACAGATGGCGACATGCGATTCGAACTAGACATAGGTGGAAGAGATTGGTTTGGCCACATTTATGATCGTATGGGTGGAATAGAAAATTCGGCAATGCGGTCACTTCCTTTTGGAGGATCCCCTCGGGAAGAACAGGCCGGGGATATATTTCACGAAATAATGGTATCGCGCCTACCACCGCGAGTAACCGGACCTATCGACGCGGGAGGCTTAGAATACGACGTAGTATGGAAAATAGCCCAGACACTCTCGGCAAAGCCTGTTAAATTCGGCGCTTGCTCGGCCCAGTTGGTCGATATGCTGGTAGTTAATGAATTCTATACGAATCGCGAAGAAACAATTATGGCGTTGTCAGAAGCGAAAAATACTGCGTACCAAAGGCTAGCAAATGCTAAGTGTCCGATTATTCAAATAGAAGAACCTTGCTTTCATTTCGTAGAGGATACGGACTGGGAAATTAGTCCTGAGTTTTACGTAGAAGCTTTTAATACGGAGATAAAAGGCCTTCGAGAAAAAACTGAAGTTTGGTGCCATACCTGTTGGGGCAACCCGTTTGCGCAGAACCTAGGCTATGGGGCCAAATACAAACCGGTACTACCCTATCTAGAGCAACTAGATGTTGACGTATTGACATTCGAAATGAAATACGCTGACTTCTTAGAATTAGAAGAAATAGCAGCCGCAATCGGAAACGATAAAAAGATCGCCCTTGGAGTGATATCACATAGAACGTTACAAGTTGAAACCCCTGAAGAAGTCGCCAGCGATATCCGTCGAGCACTCGAGTTAATTCCAGCGGAACGTCTAATAATCAGTAGTGACTGCGGTTTTGGCAGGCAGGGAATAAGCCGGAAACATGCCTTCTATAAGATGGTATCGTTGGTTAAAGGAACCAACATCATTCGAAAAGAACTTGGTCTTGAACAAAAACCCGTGCAGGCAGCAGAAGACAACCTGAAACTGCTATAAAAATTTTCCTTCAGGGCTCACTTATAAGATCCATAATCACTCTGGCGGGTAGCCATATTTATCCTCAGCTTCTTTGGCCGAAATAAACCCTTCAGAAACGTCTTCTCCAACTGACTCGGCGGGCCTTTTGGAAGGAGCGCCGAACCCTCCTCCGCCAGGAGCCATTACTCTGACTCTATCGCCAGGTGTCATTGGAACATTAGAGTATTTACTTGGACTTACCTTACCAAATGCGTCTACCGCCGTTTCCCACTCTTCCATCCCAGATTTTTTGTAAAGAGTAGCACCTACTTTTCCTTCGCCACCCCCCTTTAGCCCCCATGCTCCAATCTTGTGTTTGTTAGTCATCTGACTGACCAACATATCACCAGTACATAGCATTTGTTTGACATTGCTAAGTCCGCCTCTGTGCTCACCAGCACCCCCAGAATCCGGCCTAAGAGCATACTCTTCGACTATCCACGGAAATCTTGTTTCAAAGACCTCCATCGGGGTATTTGCGCAGTTTCCATTGATCGAATCTGTTGCATCGTTACCATCGGCAAAAGAACGACCGCCGTACCCTACATAACTGAAATCAAACCCTCCAAAAGGCTCATCGGTGAGTTCATCATGCCCGCCAAAAACAAAACAACCGTGCGTGGTACCCTCAGAAGCCATGACTCTATCCGGTACACAGTTCACCATAGCCCCAAAAATAGCGCACACTATAAGTGGATGGGTTTCAGTATTACCACCCACTTCAGATCCTGGATAATCAACATTCATAACTGTACCCGCAGGGGCAATTACTCTGATAGGTCGGAAGCATCCCGAATTTTTGGGAATACTTTGATCTGTCAGGTGAAGCATTGCATTGAAAGCCGCCGACCAAGCTACTCCCAACGTAGCGTTAATAGGTCCTTTCGCCTGAGGAGACGACCCACTGTAATCGATTACAACCTCATCGCGATGCACGTGAACCGCTACATGTATCTCATATTCTTTATCCTCTATACCATCATCTTCTACCCTATCTACGAAGGTATATTTTCCATCAGGAAACGCACTTATTTCTGCTCTCATTCTTCGCTCAGAATAATCTAGAAGATCAGAAAGAGTTTCATTAAAAACGCCTGTACCGTATTTGGATACTAATTCTTTAAACCTTTTTTCACCTAAGTCAACGGCACTGATCAAAGCTCTCATGTCTCCATAGTTTCCTCTCGGCGTTCGAACATTAGCCAACATCATTTTCCAAACTTCAGGAACATCTTCTCCTTGCTTAATTATTTTCACCGGAGGCACTCGAAGTCCTTCATGAAATATTTCAGTAGCCTCACCGGGGAACCCTCCTGGTGCCATCCCTCCGACTTCCACGAAATGCCCTACTGCTACAGCAAAAGCTACTATCTTGTTTTCTACGAAAATAGGTTTGAACACAGTATGTTCAGGGGTATGTAATCCCCCTCTATAGGGATCGTTGTGAACGATCACGTCTCCCTCTTCCATATCAGAAAGTGGAATTTCTCTAAGCATCGATCGCACCAACAAAGGAACACCACCGATTTGAGACGGACAAAAATCGGCGACTGCGATAAGCTCGCCCTCTCGATTAGCTAACGCGCAAGTGAAGTCCTCAGCTTCGCTAAAAATGGTGGAGTATGCTGTCTTTTGAACGTTGATGCCCATTTCTCGAGCAATCGCAATCATAGCCGACTCTATTATGTTCATATTGATCATATCCATAGCTAACTCTCCGAACAATTTTATCCGCGGATCAACCGATTAAATGTATACCATCTTGAGGAAGCGGAAGATCAGGATCTCCTTCTCCAGACTCTACCGCTCGGCACCAATCCACACACCATTCACTACAAAAAAGAGACTTTTTTCCTATTTCTTTAGGGATACCTTCGCCGTAGATCAACATGCCACAGTTGTCGCATTTGATATATTTCTCGATGTAATACTGATTATCGGAAAACTTCATAACTTACCTCTACTACTTTTCCAACCGATCTGCTATCTGCCCGATCAGCAAGTTACCAAAAACATCTACAGAAACAGGTATTTCAGGACGAATAACGGAAACCGACGCTTCCTCTTCAATCAGTACCGGCCCAACCATCCGATGACCGTACTTCAAGTGCTCCCTTTTAAAGATAAGAGTATCGACTTTTTTATCTTCGAAAAATACCGGCCGCATCTCATAAGACTCAGCTCGTTGAACTGCTTTTTCAAGACGAGGTAAATCCGGGTCTGGCGTTCTACATACCGCGGTAACTTTCACGCTAATAAGCTCGATAGTCTCACCTATAATTTCGAAGTTATACCGATCTTTATGGAACTTATGGAATCTCTTCCAAAGCGCTGATGTTGAAACAGGATCAAATTTTTCTTCTGAGAACGGAATCTCCAACTCATGATTCTGTCCAAAATAACGCATCTCAAGAGTTTTAAAGAGTTCTATCTGATTACCATAACCCTGGCCCTCTAAAGACAACCGGGCTTCCGTCATTAATTCTTCCAAAACCATATTAGCGTACTGTTGATCGAACGTCTTGGATGTCATCGGTACAGTACGCTCTAGATCTATACGTGCATCGGTAATCGTAAAACCGAAAGCCGAAAACTGACCGGGATAATTGGGTACTATTCCGCTGCGGATATTTCCGAGCTCCATCAGATCAGTGACGTGGACCGGGCCTGCGCCACCAAAAGCCAGCAAAGTAAAGTCGCGAGGATCCAGTCCTTTTTCAGTAAGCACTAATCGGGTCGCTCCAACCATATTATTGTTGGCAATTTGCAAGATCCCCATTGCGGCTTTTTCAACCGATGTTTGCATCGTTTCCGCTAGTTTTGAAACCGAGGAAAATGCAGCTTCTTCATCTAATTTCATCCCGCCACCCAAAAAGTATTCAGGATTAATTCTTCCTAACACAACATTCGCGTCAGTAACCGTAGGCAACAAACCGTCTCTGCCGTAACAGGCTGGGCCCGGTTCAGCACCCGCACTCTCGGGACCGACTCGTAACATACCACCCTTATCTATCCAAGCTATTGAACCACCCCCAGCACCCATCGTACGAATATCGACCATCGGAATTTGAATGGGCACACCGAATTCTATCTCATAGCTAGTAGTGAATGATTCTTTTCCGGACACTATGGTCGAAACATCAGTAGACGTCCCTCCCATATCCAAGGTAACCATATGATCGATTCCTAAAAGGCCGGCTAAATACCGAGCACCGATAACGCCCCCAGTGGGTCCCGACAAGCTCAGATGGATAGGATTGGCACTAGCACCCTCAATTGAAACTTCTCCGCCATTAGATTTAATTACTGAGGTGCGCTTAATTTTTGCCCTACTGACCAACTGTTCTTCAAGCCGCCTCAAATTTGCCGCAACCAACGGCTTTACATAAGCATCGGCTATAGTGGTGGAAGACCGCTCGTGCTCCTTCCACTTAGGAAGCAGGTCATAAGAGATAGAAAGGGGGATACTTGGCATTTCTTCTTTGAAAATCTCCCGAAGCTTTTTCTCATGATCAGGAATCACGTAGGAACAAAGCAGGCAAATTGCGACCGAATCTATCTCACTCAATTTTGCGATTTCCCTAGCAACTTCTCTCGCTTGACCCTCATCTAACGGCAAATAGATGCCTTCTCTGGGAGTAATACGTTCCTCGATTTCAAAACAATGACGCCTTTTTACCAACGGCTTAGACTTTATCCAGTTTATATCGTAGTGGCTTTTTCTTTTTCCCCGTTGAATAAAAGGAACATCCTTAAATCCCCTTGTTGTCACAAAGGCGACTGTAGCTCCCTTTCGTTCCAGAATAGCATTGGTAGCTATAGTAGTACCAAGTCGAAGATAATCGACTGCCTCAACCTTGCCGGTCTCTATTCCGTAGACAATACCATCGCTAGGATCAGTTGGAGTCGAAAGGGTTTTCCAAACTTTCAAAGTCTTTTGGCCCGGCTCATAATAGACGAAATCCGTAAAGGTTCCGCCCACATCAATTCCTAAAATACTTGCCACGATCCCTCCCTGCTATTCGCGTGTTGGCAGCTTACAGGGCAATCGGTAAATCTTATTAAGCCCAAAACTTAGATTAGCCCCCTGCTATTCCTACCAAAAAAGTCACCTGTTCCCCGTCTTCTAATTCGTCTTCAATAGACACTCGCAGCCCTCGAGAATTAACGAACATGGTGCCCCTCTCATTTAAACCATGATTTTCAGGATCCATCAGCAGAGCTTGCATTTTTTCTCCGTATCGAGAACAAATTTTTGTGGCAAGCTCGCCCATGTTACCTTTTTCTAATTGGAAGCAGTCCTCCGATGTACCGGCCAGTTCTTTAAAATGACTTTTAAAGCATACACGCACCTGGATCATAGAAGCTAGGCTAACGCGCCATCTTTCTCTAAAACATCAGCAATGTCTCCAAGATCCAAAGATTCTAGTCTCTCTCTGGTTTGCAGGCCCGACCGACGCTCCCATCCGCGCCATTCATAGTATTCGTCTAAAACTTCTTCGAAGACATTAGCAGCCACACTCCCAGGATACATTCCTTCGTCCGTCGGTTCCCACATCCACCTCTCGCAGATGGTGTCGTGCGCTCTGCGCATGCCTATTCGAGAATTAATAGCCTTCTCGAGGTTGCAGATTCGTTCTCCATCTCGCATCAATTCCTCAGGTGGCCGATCAATCCCTGTAGCGGCAGCATATGCTCTACCATAGTAGCCCTGTGGCGTGTAACCAGCGGGATCCAGCATCCAATGGAACAAACAAACACCGTAAGAGTTGAGCAAAGCGACTTGATTTTCGATCAAAGCGGTGGACGCCCCTTTTAATTCTGGGGTTGAGAGATCAGCCGCTTCAGTTCGACCATCGAAATATATTTTTGACAAATCCTTCCGCTGGAACTTCTCTATCAATCCAATTCCCTTTAAATGATCAGCTCCCCTCGAAGCAACAGCCATATTATTCATCCATGTAGGGAAAGGGCGCATCTCCTCTGTGAAACTGGCACCCCCTTTACCATAAATAGCGTACTTCATGAAGTTCTTGTGCATGTGCTCAGAGTATCTAAGAGCACCCAGATAAGGACCGTCATTAAATAATTCTCCAAAAAGATCCTTTTTAAAAACTATGCTCTCTACACATCTCTCAATGTCATCCATATTCCCCCATTCAAGGCTCTGTTCTCGCCCAAATAAGTCAGTAACATCCTTTTTGCTTATTAAGTCCCTTTGCTTGAGCTCCATTAGGAAAGAAATTGAACAAGATAAGTCTTGGTTGTCGATCCCATAATCATTCGTAAGCTTGCCCCAATGAGCAACCTCGGACCAATCCCTAACATCCAGCGCACCTGCCGCGCTCCCGGTCGTCAAGTATTCAGGGCGACGAAAGGTCTCTCCTGCATACTTAGCGGCTGCCTCAGATTCATCACCCTGTATTTTGTACTTCGAATCGCATGCTATAAAACAATCAGAAGAACATACTTCAGAATACTTCTGATACTTCTTCACCCAATTATCCGAAGATATTACGTCCTCACCCCTAAACATGTTGCCCTGATTGTTGCGCCAGAAATGACTGCCGATATGTTGATACATCTCAACAGCTCCTAAAGTCCCTCTCCGTTTAAATCCGTAAACCGCCTCGATACTATCTATTTTCTTTCTGAAATCGTCCGACCAAGCTAGCATTTGGTCAGGCATAGTTATAGGGAGGCCTCCATTTCCCTGAACCGCTATAGCCTTCAGGTTCTTGGACCCTAGCACAGCCCCGCCCCCACAACGAGCATGAATTCTTAAAGCATCCGAAACGACGCTCGCTATACCAACTTGATTTTCCCCTGCTTGACTGATGGTCAGCGTGTGGGCCTTCGACGGGTAGTCTCCCAATTCTTTTTGTAATAAGGAATGGGTTTCTCTGGTGTCTTTCCCCCACAGGTGGCTCGCATCCATCAACGAAACTTCATCATTACATATATGCAAGTAAACCGGGCGATCGGATTTGCCTGTGATAGCGATATATTCATAGGCGGTAAAACGTACAGCGTAAGGAAATTTACCCCCACCTGCTGAATCACCAAACATATTGTAGCAAGGGCTCTTAAAAGTAATCCGTCCCTTTATACCGCTCCCGGCGCCTGTACCGGCCAGAGGCCCTACACCAAAGACAAAAATATTGTCCGGTCCTCTAGGATCGCAGTCAATATCGTGGGTTAAGAAATGTTCCCACATAATCCAATTGTTTATCCCTGATCCTCCGATCCACCTTTCAAAAACCGCATGAGGGATGATCTCACTTTTCAGCTCACGCTTAGTTAAATTCACTCGCAATAAACGACTTTCCATATTTCTCCCTTCCTTGTGCGGTCAGTACACTACTTAGAAAACAATTACTAGCTTAAGCCGAACTAGATATCTCTCCTCTTTCCAACATAGCCTGCATCATGCCCACTTCATCTTTCATCTCTGGCTTTTCCTTATGAATCGCGTTGAAATCAGCTTGCTTTTCGTAGAATAAAACCGGTAATCGAACATACTGCTTCCCTTGATTTAACATTTCCGGGCGGGAGGCACAAGCCTTGACACATACTGGGTCTCCAGCACACAAATCACATTTAAGTAACTCCCCCGAAGGAGCCACAAAAACCGCGTCGAAGGGACAACCAGGAATACACTCCATGCACTGCACACACTTGTCTTGCTCAATGATGGCAGCCCTCGTCTTAGGATCGTAATAAAAAGCATCTGTTGGACAGACTTCGGCACATGGGGGTGGATTCCCGCAATGATGACAAATACCTGCTATAAATCCTAATCCATCTGGATTAACTCTGGACGGTTTTTCAGGAGCATGGTCGATCTTCAACCTAGCCATTTGAGGATTAACAGTTCCCTCGTTAGAGTGAACCAAGGAACACGCCACTTCACACACGTTACACTCCGTGCATTGGTTCCGTAGAGCAAAAAGTTTTTCCACGACGTTGGGAACTTTTTCCCCCTCAGCAAACCTCTCTTTTCCGGTTACCAGCTCCTTTTGAAATTCGTCATTCACTCCTGATGCTCCTTAGCTTAAAATGCTAAAATCTATTAAGTGTTTGCCCAAGTTTATTTGGTTGCAGCGCAATAACGTAAATAGCAGATTAATATAACAAAATATCGGCTGATTAGATAACGGGCCAAAATATGAATAATGTCGTTCAGTGGTACGAAAACGATGACGGAAAAAGGCTACCTGCTATCAAAATACTTGACTGTGTTTTCGTTATGGACAGCTCGGAGCAAATTGTTCACTTTCATGAGGAAGAACTTGGGATAAAAACAGTTGATTCGGAACAAAGATATTTTCTAAATGGCAGCGCACCGTCGGAGGAACGATCCCGATGCCAAGTGATCCCTCCATTTATAAACGCTTTCAGAGACATAAAGCAGCTTAAAGGTGAGTGATGGATATAAAACAAATCTCCGCTATCGAGGCAGTGTCTTTTTTTGAATCCAACTCCGACGTTCTTTATATTGACGTACGCACCGTAGCCGAATTTGCCTTAGGTCACCCTAAAATACGATGCGTGAATATACCGGTTATTTTTCAGTACCCCAACTGCGACCGCGTTCTGGATAATGACGCTTTCCCGCTAGTAGTGAGTCATACCCTCAGCGAAGCTGATATTATTATCGTTGGGAGTGCGCGCAATGCCCGGGCTCAACGAGCAGCCAAAATAATGGTGAATTCCGGTCTTTCGAAAATTCAGTCATTAGCGGACGGTTATATTGGGTGGATAGAAGCCGGGATGCCTTCCACTAAAGATAATAGAGATGGGGTCAGCTATGCTTCGTTGCTCACTAAGGCCCGGAGAGCAAAAAAATAGCTCCCCAAACTAAAATTTGCTGGTTCGAGGCGGAGCCGCCATCGCTGGTGTGTTCTTAAGGCTTGTACTAGCCTTTCCATAGGATTTCAGCGCTTTCGAAGGAGTAACGGGAGCATTTACAGCACTACCTCCGCCTACCAAACGTTCGACCGGCGCGTCCGGGGGTGTATCCCCTAAATCTAAATTGGCGTGTTCACAAAGCTGACCCCACGTTTCAAATCGTAGGGACATCCCATGAACAACTTCCATAGTTATTCCGTTCTTTTCGCAGTAGTAATCATACAAGGGCATTATAAAACCTTAAAAATCAAGTTATAGTGCCTCTGATTATAAATGATACTGATTCTAGTCCAAAGTGGTCAGACCAATTATTATGTCGCCGCCATGGAAATTCACAAATCGAAAGCGTTGACCGATCACGTGGAGAGGGGAATAAGGACAGAGTGCAAATAGAGAATCTAGGACATAATTCAATATGGCCGCGCCGCTACACTATAATCGGCTTATGCGTGCTAGCAGTGTTTGTCTGCTACATTGACCGAGTTAATATTTCAGTAGCTATCATCGCGATGCAAGCCGAATATGGCTGGAACGAGACGACGAAAGGACTGGTACTCTCGTCATTTTTTATCGGATACATGCTTTTTATGGTTCCAAGTGGTTGGTTGGCTAACCGACTGGGAGGCAAACTAATTCTGGGTGCTGCGGTTCTGTGGTGGTCAGTTTTCACCTTCCTAACACCCGTTGCAGCCAACCTGGGGTTAGCTCTTTTAATTGTTACCCGAATAGCGATGGGGGCCGGCGAAGCGGCAATGTTTCCGTCCGCCTACAACCTTTACGCCAGATGGGTACCCGAAAAGGAGAGATCCAGAGCAGTGGCTTTGCTGATCGGAGGAATCCCGCTGGGCACCCTGTTCGCGCTTGTCGTAACTGGCTGGCTTGTCAATCGATTTGGCTGGGAAAGCGTCTTTTATATTTTCGGTGTGAGCGGAATTTTTTGGTATTCACTTTGGTATTTCTTCGGGCACAACGACCCTCAATCGGATCCTAAATGCGGCCAGGAAGAAAAAGCTCTATTATCAGCAAACATTTTTGTAGAAAAAGATACGGCGAA
>CAZXQY010000032.1:0-25350 GCA_964642505.1 uncultured Gammaproteobacteria bacterium
TTGGCGGCGTATGATCGTCGTCACGGATATAGAGGTGCTGAGGGGAAGGTGACGGTCGAAGGTTCAGAGGAACAGTTAGAAGAGGGTTTTATTAAAGATTTGCGATCTTATCCGATAATCAGTGGTCTAATCCCGGGAATCGTCATTGCTGTCGAAGATAAGGAGGTGCGTGTTCGGACTAAGACTCATGGAGAGATTATATTGACCGAGGATTCTCTCAAGTGGGCACGGAAGTATTTGACTCCAGATTCCAGAGGCCCAATTCCGGAGACATTTTCAGAGATATTTTCTTTAGGCGACGTGGTTCGAATCACCCAAAATGTGCCGGCGGGCTCTGAAGTAGCTGAGCGAGAAACCAATCAAAGGTGGGGTTTGACTCAACTGCCGGAAGTGGAAGGTGCGATCGTTTCTTTAAACCCTAAAGATGGCGCAATAATATCTCTGGTAGGAGGGCTCGATTTTAAGAAAAGTAAGTTCAATAGAGTCACTCAGGCCAGACGGCAAGTGGGTTCAAATTTCAAGCCTTTTCTTTATTCAGCTGCTTTGGAGAAGGGATACACTGCTGCTTCTATAATAAATGATGCCCCGATTGTTTTTAAAACGCAAAACGCTTTAGGAACCTGGAGGCCGGAAAATTTCAGTGGTAAGTTTTTCGGTCCTACGAGACTGAGACAAGCTTTAGTTCGGTCTCAGAATATGGTGTCTGTTCGACTATTAGATTCGATAGGAATTGGCTATACCATTAATTACGTTTCAAAATTCGGTTATGATTCCGGCCAGTTGCCTCGCGATCTTTCTCTTGCTTTAGGATCTGGTGAAATGACACCATTGGAACTCGCTACGGGATATTCCGTTTTTGCGAATGGGGGTTTTTTGATATCGCCCTATTTCATAAAAACAGTCGAAACTTTAGAAGGCGAGTTGGTATATAGCGCAACGCCAGGAACCGTTTGCCAAAGTTGTGATCAAATTAGCTTGGATAGCGATGGAGAACCAAACGATTTAAAGAGCTTGCAGGCGATGTCGGAGTTGCCCCCTGAAAAAATAGCGCCTCGAATAATTGCCAGCCAAAATTCTTGGTTGGTTTCCTCGATGTTACGAGATGTTATAAAGGCAGGCACAGGTCGACGCGCCAAGACTTTGGGAAGAGTTGATTTGGCAGGGAAAACAGGAACTACAAACGAACAAAGAGATGCGTGGTTCTCAGGTTTTAATACACATGCTGTAACTACAGTGTGGGTGGGGTTCGATAAAGTGGCTCCTTTGGGGAGGCGAGAAACAGGTGCAAAAGCAGCACTTCCTATTTGGATTTCGTATATGCAGAAAGCACTAGAAAATAAGGACGATGTTATACCGGAAAGGCCAGACGGTTTGGTGGTTGTGAGAATCGATAAGGATAGTGGAGAAGTGTCTAGTGTTAGTAACCCGCAGGCTGTTTTTGAAGTTTTTAGAAACGGAAATATACCTTCTCGTTTGAAAGATTCTGGACGCGATTTTATAAATTCCGGCAAGTTGATGGAATCCATCAAACCGGAACAAGTTTTCTAATTGAGACTTGAAGAGTCAAAAATATTGTTGTGACAAGAGGTCAATCCGAATCTAGAGACTGTATAACTGTAGCGGTTTTTGCGCCCGTTAGAGGCGAGTTTGATTATTTGCCCCCGGAGGACATAAAAAACTGTGAATGTCAGATCGGACAAAGAGTCTGGGTGCCTTTCGGAAGAAGCTTTCGAGTCGGGGTGGTTGTAGCGACAGATGGTACAGTAACGAAGGAGGTGCAGTTAAAGCATATAATAGAGTTTCTAGATCCGACGAGTTTCCTTTCTCCTCATGTGATCAAGCTAGCGCGGTGGGCCTGCAACTATTATCACTACCCAATCGGGGAAACCTTGGCTCATATTTTCCCTGTGAGCTTAAGGAAAAGAAAAAAAATAATGATAGAAAAGCCCGTCGAATGGTTGCTAACAAAAAAAGGTGCATCCTTGTTAACTACTGGTAAATTAAAGGGGATAAGACAAATTGATTTAATGACTCGTTTATCGTCTGTTGGAACGATGAATGACGGAGATTTTACAGCGGCCAGGATGGGATACCAGTGGCGTCCGATTATTAGGAAAATGGTGAATAGAGGTCTCGTGATTCAGCGAATAATTTCTAATTCGAAGGATGGCGAATTGGCAGTGGTTGTTAATAAAGTCTCTTTGAATTCGGAGCAAATAGAAGCGAGAGATATCATTCTTGATCAGGTCGGAGGATATAAAACTGTCTTACTCCATGGTGTGACTGGTGGAGGAAAAACAGAGGTTTATATGGAGGTTATAGAGAGCGTACTTGCTCAAAATAAGCAATCTCTTGTACTCGTTCCAGAGATTACCTTAACTGAGCAAATTGTCGCCCGTTTTAAAAAAAGATTTGGCAATTTAGTTGGTGTTCTTCACTCGCAATGTAAAGAATCGGAAAAAATATCTGTGTGGAACGGATGTCGCTCTTGCGCTGTCAAGATTCTTATAGGTACTAGGTCGGCTATCTGGACCCCTATGTCGAATTTGGGTTTAATAGTTGTAGATGAGGAGCATGATTCTTCCTATAAGCAACAGGACGGTCTCCCTTATTCAGGCCGGGATATAGCTATAAAAAGAGGGCAGATAGAAAAGGTTCCCGTAGTTTTAGGATCTGCCACTCCTTCTTTGGAGACGCTAGCGAACGTATCTGAAGGACGTTACGAAAAAGCGAAAATTGAATTCAGAGCGAAAGTTACCGCAAATCCGATTCGCGAATTAGTAGATATCGGGGGAGGTAAAATTGACGGAGGATTAAGTAAGAGGTTGCGTGATGAGATTGAAATTCACGTGTCTCGTGGAGGTCAAGTACTTCTTTTTTTGAACAGGAGAGGTTATGCACCTTTAGTAATGTGTCGAAGTTGTGGTGCCCACCAAGTTTGTGAGATTTGTGAACGCTTTCTGGTCTATCATAAATTGGAAAAATCTTTGATATGTCATCATTGCGGACGCCGAAGGGAGATCTCTAGTGTGTCGATATGTTGCCAACAGCAAAATCTTTTTGACTTAGGGCTTGGGACTGAACAAATCGAAGAAAAAGTGCGTCATCTGTTCCCAAGGTTAAAGATAAGCAGAGTGGACAGAGATAATGTGAGAAACTCCGACGAAGTTCGAAAAATATTCAAAAAGATTGCGGACCGAGAAGTAGATATTTTGATCGGCACGCAAATGATTGCTAAGGGATTGGATTTTTCTGGAATAACCCTGGTTGGTATAATAGATACGGACAACAGATTGTACAGCACTGACTACAGATCGGAGGAAAGGTTAGCCCAGTTATTAACCCAGGTGGCGGGGCGGTGCGGTCGAGATTCAGGAGGAGGAAAGGTTCTTGTTCAAAGCCGGCAACCTGATAATCCTATTTTAAAGAAAATTGTCTACGGAGGATATAATTCATATACGTCGTCCGCTTTGAAAGAGAGGCGTAGAATGGGAATGCCACCATTCACTGCGCTGGCTATGCTAAAAGCTGATTCAAACGATAAAGACCGGCCACGTCGTTTTTTAGAGGCCCTGCGGGGAGTACTTGCCAGCAACGTTAATGAAAGTGAAATGTTTATAAGCTATCCAATACAATCATTGGTAAGAAGAAAGCGCAGCCAGTACAGGAGTTTAATTGTGATGCAGTGTCAGAAGCGGAAGATAATGCAAAAAATCCTCTCAGATCATCTCCTAATAGTAGAAAATTTGGGTCGTAAAATAGGAGTGAGGTGGTTCCTAGAAGTTGACCCCGAGGACACGATGTAAGCTGATCTCCTGAGATTAGAGGTGCATCTTGTTGTGAAGGAAAAGTATTCGTTATTTGTTAATGGGTAATTTATGTAGTGAAGCAATTAATTCGTCAAAAGATAAGGAAAGCGATTGAATCGAAAGCGGAAAGTGATCTGCGTGTTCTTTCAGATATTTCCTTTACGGTAGAGAGGCCTAAAGGAAAAGAGCAAGGTGATTTTAGTACCAATATTGCTCTTCTCGGTGCTAAGACAATGCGTATGTCTCCAAGGAATTTGGCGAACAAATTGTTACCAATCTTAGTCGATACTAGTTTGTTTGAAGCCGTCGAGATTGCTGGGCCAGGCTTCATTAATTTCACAATGACGGGGCCTGCTTTGTTTTCTGTCTTAAACGACATACAAAGAGAAGGTGCTGCCTTTGGTTCGAGCAAAATAGGAAAAGGCAAGAGGATCCACATTGAGTTTGTTTCTGCGAATCCTACAGGCCCTTTGCATGTGGGGCATGGGAGAGGTGCTGCGGTTGGTTCGGCTTTATCTCGCATTTATCAGTTTTGCGGTTATGAGGTTTATCGTGAATATTATGTCAACGATGCCGGTCGACAGATGGATATCTTGGCGCTCAGCGTTTACCAAAGGTACGCTGAAAAGCACCTGGGCAGCGTCGGTTTTTCTGAAAATTCCTATGTAGGAAGTTACGTTTCTGAAATTGCTGACGCTATCCATAGATCTAAGAAGCTGAGTATTAACGAGTCGATAGTTTTGAAAACCAACGCGGTAGAGGGTTTGGATGTTGAGAAGTCTTTGGATATGGCGATAGAGGATCTTCGCTCTCTTCTTGGTTCCGAGAAATTTCTGGCTCTGAGAGAATTTTCTTGTGAATATATATTGAAAAACATAAAGAATACATTGCAAAAATTTCGTGTGGAATTTGACGGTTGGTTTTCGGAATATAGCCTCACTGAAGATGGTTCTGTAGAGAGTGTTTTGGAACAGCTGGAGCAAGCTGGAGAACTTTACAATAAAGATGGAGCTACTTGGTTTAAATCGTCAAACTTTGGGGATGAAAAAGACAGAGTGGTAATTCGAGAAGATGGCCGCTATACATATTTTGCGACGGATATCGGCTACCACGTAAATAAGATGAAAATAGGCTTTGATAGAATGGTTAACATTTGGGGAGCTGATCATCACGGATATGTACCTCGATTGCGAGCAGCATTAGAGGTCGCCGGCATTACAAGTCACTCTCTAAATTTCATTCTAGTTCAATTTGCGTCGCTCGTTGAGAACGGCCGGAAAATCGCGATGTCGACTCGGAAGGGCTCCTTCATAACTTTGGAGTCTTTGGTCAACGATGTGGGAGTTGATGCGGCCCGATTTTTCTATTTAGTAAGGAAGGCTGATCAACATATGGATTTTGATATCGGTTTGGCGAAAGAAAAAAGTGCTAAGAATCCGGTCTATTATATCCAGTATGCTTATGCGAGGATTTGCGGCGTGCTAAATCAAGTTTCGGATTTGGGTCGGCAAACTGAAAGTATTCGAGGTACTTTTTTTCAAGAGTTATCGTCTGAGTATGAGAGAGAACAGGTCCTTTTTTTATCTGTCTTCCCAGATGTGGTAATGCAATCGGTCCAATCTGGAGAGCCGAATTTGATAGCTCAGTATCTCAAAGATTTGGCTTACCTATTTCATTCAAACTACGTTGCAAATAAAATCCTAGTAGAAGATAGTAATCTAAGGGAAGCTAGGCTTCAACTAGTTAAATCGACTAAACAGGTGCTAGAAAACGGTCTAATGTTATTGGATATAACCCGACCGGAAAAAATGTGACTATCGATTTTCGGTGATTTTTATGATGAAGAAAAAAAAACGTAATGAAAGTCCGTCAAGCCGTCGAATGGGTTTTTTTAGTGGTTTGGCTTGTGGTTTATTCGTGGCTTTCCTTGTTTATCTTTGGTCTTCGGTGCTGCCTCATCCTTTGAGTATAGTAAGGACCGTCAAACAACAACTTTTGGGCCTTGGTAGTGACGAATATTTAAAACCGCAAACTTCCTCAATAGTTGATGAAAAGCCTCATCCGACTTTCTATCAATTTCTTCCAGGTGATAAAATACCGATCCCTATTTTGTCGTCGGAGAAATCGAAAAATGAAGAATCAGTCCCAGATGGGGTGTTTCTCCAAGTGGGATCTTTCACCACATTTGAAGACGCAGATAGGCAAAAGGCTAAGCTCGCGTTGCTGGGGGTTATAGCTACCATTGAAACCAGCAAGGGTCGAGATAATGCTTTATGGTATCGCGTTAGAATTGGACCCATGTCAAAGGAAATTGCTCGTTCGTTGAAAAAGAGACTAATTAAAGAAAAGTTTGATGTTTTGGTGTTGCTTATCGACAGTTAGGTATTTCGGGTTGTTCTGGCTCAAGCGACAATTCCGTAAGATTTTTTCTCACCGCATCTTCAAACGGAGATGTTTCTCCCCTTTTTCTAAAATAATCCGTCAAATAAATTTCCGAAGAGACAAATTCTTCTACCAGATTTGTGCTGGCTTTTTTCCAGTTATCCCATGAGAGGGAGGAGTTGTTAAGTAATTCATATTCTGCCTTCAATCTCAAATTATTGGTCAAAAAGAAGGAGTAGCTATCGGCCATACCAGCCAAGTCAGCCGCCCGAACCGCTTTTTGTTCAGGGGTTTCAAAGGTCGCGTTTTTTTCGGTGGATAATATAGCCTCTTTTATTCGGCCTATATCCGATTCTGAGTAATGGTATTGAGACAATACTTCCCCAGCTAATTCTGCCGAATACGCTTCTTTTGTTTTAAAACCCAGATCCGCATGATTCTTATAATAGCCTGCGTCGTGGAACAGAACGGCTAGATATACTATTTCCGGATTAATGTTAATGTTTTGTTTTAGGCAGTCCTTCACGATATTTTCCGCGAATTCTAGGGTGCTCAAAATGTGGTTAAAATTATGGTAGGGCAATATTGGATCATAAAGCGCTTGAACTTGCGTCTCTAATCGGTACTGTCTATTAAAGATGTTTTCGTTCAGGGAATTCATATCATGAGCCATAGAGAAATTTCAAAAGCATGCCCTTTAAAATTATCGTTTTATCGTGTTTGCAATTGATATCATAATGCTTTTTCCTATAAAGTGCAGCTGCGGCCCAGTAGGTTAATTTAGACGGAAGGTTTAGTTTGTAAAAGGTAGACCCTATCATTGCACTAATCGTCGAAAATCTCGCTTAATTGAGGTGCTTTTTGGGCGATTGACGATTTATAGTAAGTATTTTATACGGTAAAAAGGTTTCGTAATTTATGAAAATCTGGGTCAATGGGACAGAAACATTTTTAAAGAAAAAATGCCTGGTATCAACTTTATTGGCACATTTAAAGGTGAGCGGAAGATTTGCCGTAGAGATAAACGGTAAAATTGTTCCCAGAAATACTTTCGACTCGGTGCTCATCTCGGAAGATGACAAAATAGAAATCGTCAAAGCTATAGGAGGGGGTTAAATAACTGTGCCTGCAAGGGTACGGAACACACCAGAAATTGTTTGAAAGTACGTTCATGGAGAGTTTGTAATCAAATTATGAAAAAGAAGAAATCAAAACTTAATTCGGATTCCTTGAGGATAGGGAGCTATGAATTCTCTTCCCGATTGATGGTGGGAACCGGGAAATATAAAAGTATGGGCGAAGCTGAGGAAGCTATAGTAGCAAGCGGGGCTGAAGTTATAACGGTTGCTGTTAGGAGAGCCAACCTCGGCCAAGACAGCAAATCCCCGAATCTGCTAGATGTGTTTTCTCCAGAAAGATTCACCATTCTACCGAATACAGCTGGGTGTTATGACGCGAAATCGGCAGTTAGAACGTGCTTGTTAGCAAGAGAATTATTAGATGGTCATCCTATTGTAAAGCTAGAGGTATTGGGTGACGAGAAAACCCTCTATCCTAATGTAGTGGAAACCATTTCTGCCGCAAAATTGCTGTGTAAAGAGGACTTTGAGGTTTGGGTTTACACCTCAGATGATCCTGTGGTCGCTAGAAAATTGGAAGATATTGGTTGTTCGGCAATTATGCCACTAGCGGCTCCTATCGGCTCCGGCTTAGGCATTAGAAACAAGTATTCGATACGGGCGATAGTAGAAAAAAGCCGGGTACCAGTCGTCGTTGATGCTGGAGTAGGTACGGCTTCGGATGCTAGTTTAGCTATGGAATTGGGTTGTGACGGTGTGTTAATGAATACCGCAATAGCAGGCGCAGACAATCCTTCATTAATGGCATCAGCGATGGGTAAGGCCGTGACTGCGGGTAGAGAGGCGTATCTGGCCGGACGAATTCCAAGAAAGGCTTACGGCTCTGCTTCTTCGCCGATTGACGGTAAATTCTTTGATTGAAATTGAAAAATTCGAAGATGGTAGAAAGATTGCTAGGACTGTACGGAGCTTTGTGAATCGAGACGGAAGAATAACTGATTCCCAACGGAAGGCTTTAAACGAGCTGCTGCCTATTTTTTCTGCCCGAAAAAAAGAATTGGATAATTTGTCTGAAGTTTTTTGCGACAATAGCCCCATATATTTGGAGATAGGTTTTGGGGACGGGTCTAACCTGATAAACCAGGCTATTTCTCGACCCGATCTCAGTTTTTTAGGATGTGAAACCTATCTATCAGGAATTGGACGAACACTTAATCGGGTTGATGAGTTGGGAATCGGAAATATCCGCTTGGTTGTGGGAGATGCCTTTGATGTTGTCGTGTGTCTGTCAGCTAGATGCTTAGATGGAATCTTCATTTTTTTTCCTGATCCGTGGCCGAAGAAAAAACATCATAAAAGACGGTTAATTAACCGTCAATTCCTGAAAATAATAAGTGGAAAGATAACAGAGAATGGTCGAATCTATATCGCTACAGACAATGAGTCATATGCGCATGACGTAGTGCGGTTAGTTGAGTGCGAGGAATCGTTAGAAAATATAGCAGGTCCGTTTTCTTTTTCGCCAAGACCGTCTTGGAGAGAGTTGACCCGCTTTGAAGGTCGTGCTTTGCAAAATGGAGACAGAATATATGAGATTATAGTGTGTTTGAAGACCCGGCAGATGTCTTACAAAAGAGTTGAATAGTCTGCTAACAATTCGAAAAACTCAGAGCTATAACTGTCCCCTTGACTGTTAGGTCTCTCGATTCCATAAATATGCTTTAAGCCAAACTTGCGGGCAGTTTCAAGC
This sequence comes from uncultured Gammaproteobacteria bacterium, assembly GCA_964642505.1. Lineage (GTDB taxonomy): Bacteria > Pseudomonadota > Gammaproteobacteria > TMED69. Next base: position 9,021 of record CAZXQY010000032.1, read on the forward strand.
ACCACCAGATTGTCATCTAGTAGGAACGTTGAGCTATTTTCAAACGGATATTTCTCGTTAAGAATCTGCCAAAATTCAAGATTTTCTTTTGCCACTCCGAAGTTATGACTTGAGACGATATGATTGAAGAACTTCCCTATATCAGTCTTCTGTAATTTTCTTTCCAATCCCCGAGGATGGGCATTGGTGGCGAGGATCATGGTGACGTCTTTTTTCTTCAGTGTTTTCAGAAAGTCTATTGCTCCAGCGCGTATTTTGATTAGAGAAGACAGGGCGATTTCGATTTCATCCAGGTCGATATTGAGCTCTGTTTTCCAGTACCCTAGATCGTACCACTCTAATGTTCCTCTTTTCGATTTAGTTATGTCCGAAATCTTGCCTTTCGCCTCAGAAAACTTTTGTTTGTTTTTTTTGGCAAGTCGATGCGGTAGTTCAAAATGCCAGACTTGGTGATCGAAGTGGAGATCTAGTATGGTCCCATCCATATCTATCACGCATGTCTTTATTATATCCCAGTTTAGTCCCATTGAAATTTACTTAACCGAGCGATTTTGAGTAGGATTTTGTACTTCAGATCTGAGTGCTATCATATTTCTTAGGTAACGTTCTATTTCTAAACACTCCTTTTTTTTCATCGAAGAAAGGTATTTTATATCCTTTGCATATTCTGATTTAGACTCTTTTACCGCATCAGCATAGATATTTGACCAGGCCAGTCCTTCCAAGGTCTTGGTCGTATGGTCGGAATTGAGGTAAATCTTGGCGAGATCTCGTTGTGCCTTTGGTAAGCCCGCTAGCGCAGCCTGTTTCAGCCAAAACTCGCCTTCTTGAGGATTGTTTTCCACTCCTTTACCCAGAAAATATAATGTTCCTAAACGATGTTGCGCTCGCTCATCTCCTTTTTCGGCGAGAATTACTAAATTAGGTATTATCGCCCGTAATTTCAGATCGGAATTTTTTTGGGTAGAGTAGATTTGCGTCAAAATAAAAACCGATTCTGAGTGTAAGTTGTTGGACGCTTTCTCTAGCCAGAATAGGGAGGTTTCGTCGAAATCACCATTGTTGTTTTGTTCGAATCTGAGCATAGCAAGATTATATTGGGCAGCGGGGACACCGTTCTCGGCCGCCTTTTCAAGCCACAAAAGCGCTTTACTAACATTTTTCGATTTGTATTCATCAGAAGCGAGAATGGTTCCTAAAAAGAATTGCGCTTCCTTGTCTCCTAAAACAGCCGATCGTTCAAACCAGTTTTTAGCAGTATCAAGATTTTTTTCTGCTCCTAAACCGCGATAGAAAATTAGCCCAAGATGATACATGGCAGGTGGGAAGTTATTAGCGGCGGCCAACATAAAATACTCTCTAGCTTTCTTTTGGTTTCGGGGCACTCCCATGCCTTTTAAGTACATTGCACCGAGATTATTCAATGCTTCAGGGACGCCTCTCTCAGATTCAATCCGAAAATTCTTAACCAATGTTGGGTATTGAGAAGGATGTATATCCGAGATATTTTGATGAAAGTATTCGGTGCTAGCACATGCGAGAGAGGTAACTAGGCTTAAATAGAAAGTAAAGGTCCTTTTTGCTTTTAAATCCGAGCTTAAAATCAGGGTAGATTTCTCTGGTTTCGGCTGCATATTATGCTGTAAGAAATTGGATCATAACCCCAGCGGCTACGGCCGACCCGATTACGCCAGCGATGTTGGGGCCCATAGCATGCATAAGCAGATAATTATCCTTGTTGGCCTCAAGGCCAACTTGATTTACGACTCTGGCCGCCATGGGAACTGCCGATACCCCAGCCGCCCCAATCAAAGGATTTATCGGTTTAGTTAAAAATAGATTCATGAATTTAGCCATTAACACACCGGCCGCGGTGCCCAAACTAAAAGCAACCATGCCTAGCATAAGGATAGCTATAGTTTCCGCTTGGAGAAACTGATCGGCTGCAAGTTTCGATCCCACAGCTAAACCGAGGCCTATCGTTACTATATTAATCAGGGAATTTTGGGTGGTTTCGGATAGTCTATCGACCACACCTGACTCCTTCATGACATTTCCAAAACAGAACATTCCTAGCAGTGGAGTGGCGCTAGGTAATAAAAGTGCAACTAGTATCAGAAGTATGAATGGGAAAATAATTTTTTCACTTTGAGAAACTTCCCTGATCTGAGTCATGGAAATCATTCTCTCTTTCTCAGATGTGAGTAATTTCATTATAGGAGGCTGTATTAGTGGTACAAGCGCCATGTACGAGTAGGCCGCCACGGCAACGGCACCGAGTAAGTCTGGGGCTAGAATGCTTGAAACGTAAATAGCAGTTGGTCCATCCGCACCCCCTATTATGCCAATAGCAGCCGCATCTTGAAGCGAAAAACTCATCCATCCCATCGACGTCAGAGCAAGAGCACCTAAGACGGTGGCAAATATACCAACTTGGGCCGCGGCCCCTAAAAAGAGAGTTTTCGGATTCGCTAGGAGGGGTCCGAAGTCGGTCATAGCCCCGATGCCCATAAAAATCAGGAGAGGAAATACGCCAGTACTGATACCTACCATGTGAAACATGTGCAAAATACCTCCCGCGGTAGCAATATCGACACCAGGAATATTACTCAACAGTCCGCCGAAACCGATGGGTAATAACAAAAGTGGCTCAAACGATTTTGCTATTGCTAGGTAAACTAGAACGCCAGATAAAATCATCATAGCGGCGTTTTTCGGATTCTGGAAGAGGAGTATAAGCCCTGTTCCACTCCAAAGATCGTAAATTAGTTCCATGCCGATTCTAGCTGTCTCCCTCGGTAGATTTTTACAAAAGTCTAAAAGGATAGACCGACTAATTGGTCCCCAAGGGCCACCTTATCTCCTACCGAGACAAAGATTTCAGAAACTAAGCCGGGTTGAGTAGCAGAAACCTCGGTTTCCATTTTCATGGCTTCCATAACAATCACCACGTCACCTCTAGCGATTTTTTGTCCAGGTTCGACCAAGATTTTGAAAATATTTCCAGCCAGTGGCGCCTGAATCGTAGAATCTTCATTTGCTTTTTCAGCTTTTCCTGTAGTTTGGTGATCTGGCTGGATTCTAGCTTTAGTTTCCTTTAATTCGGAGTCGACTTCCACAGTATAATGTTTTCCGTCAACTGTTACTCTATAAACAGCTCCATCGCTGGGGGTGATAACTTCTTCTGCGGTAATTTTTTCTGTGTCTACGCCGTCCTCTTTGGGTATTTGTTCAAATGCTGTTGGGTTGTCTCGATTCTCAAAAAAACGGAGGGCTACTTGTGGGAACAAGGCGTATGACAGAACGTCGTCTATTTTTTCTGAGGCTAGCATGAAGTTTTTTTCTTTAGCTTCTTTTTCTAATTGGTCTTGTAGTTTATGCAGTTCTGGTTGTAGTAGATCGGCAGGCCTACAAGTTATCGGATTTTCTCCGTTTAAAACCTTCGACTGGAGTTCCTTGTCAACTGGGCGAGGCGTCGCTCCGTATTCTCCTTTTAGTATTCCCTCAGTTTCTTTGGTTAGCGATTTATATTGCCCAATAAGCACATTAAGTACCGATTGCGAGCCGACAATTTGGGAGGTGGGGGTTACCAATGGGAGATATCCCAAATCTTTCCTAACTTTTGGGATCTCTTCCAAAACCTCATCTAGCCTATCAACAGCATTTTGTTCTCGAAGTTGGTTTTCAAGATTGGTGAGCATCCCCCCTGGTACTTGCGCCACAAGTATTCTGGAGTCCACTCCTTTCAGAGAACCTTCAAATTTCTTGTATTTTTTCCGAACGGGTTTGAAATACGCGGCGATTTCTTCTAGCAAGCTCAGGTTTAACTTAGTATCGCGATCGGTATCTTCTAATATCGATACGACAGTCTCCGTAGGAGAATGACCATAGGTCATACTCATGCTAGATATGGCAGCGTCGACGTTGTCAATTCCGGCCTCGATACATTTTAAATAGGTGGCAGTAGAAAGACCTGTCGTCGCATGACACTGAATGTGTACCGGGATTTCTAATTTTTCTTTAAGGAGGCTGACTAATTCAAATGCTACATAGGGTTTCAAAAGACCGGCCATATCCTTAATGCATATCGAATCAGCCCTCAAATCTTGAATCCGTTGGGCTAGATCAACCCATAAATCAATAGTGTGAACCGGAGACACGGTATAGGACATAGTTCCTTGTGCGTGGCGTTCCTGCTTTAGCACGGCTTTTATACTGGTCTCTAAATTTCTTAGATCATTCAACGCATCGAAGATTCTAAAAATATCTACGCCATTTTCGGCGGCGCGTTCGACAAATTTTTCAACGACGTCATCGGCGTAGTGTCGATACCCTAAAATATTTTGTCCCCTAAAAAGCATCTGTTGGGGGGTATTAGGCATAGCGGCTTTCAGTTTCCTTATCCGCTCCCAGGGGTCTTCGCCCAGGTACCGAATACATGCGTCGAAAGTGGCTCCTCCCCAACTCTCCATGGACCAAAACCCTACTTGATCAAGTTTCGCAGCTATAGGAAGCTTATCTTCAGTTCTCATTCTTGTAGCGAGTAAGGACTGATGGGCGTCTCTTAAAACTAGTTCCGTTATTCCTAATGGTGTTTTTTCTTTTTTATCATTCATTTAATAGGTCGCCTAGTTCTATGGTTATGAACTGCTACGGCAGCGGCAGCAGCTTTTTGTCTTGTTAAATTCTCTGTTTCCATTTTTGGTGTTTTAGCAGAACTTCTAGATTCCATCAATCTAATCGTCCGAGACATTGCTTCCATCGCGAAAACCAAGGTTGTCAAAAAGAAGAATACTGTGGTCATCCCGATAACAGCCAGTTCGCTACCTTGTGACATTAAGTTTAGCTCTGGCATCGGCGGTTCCCCTCGGAGGTTTTGAAATATTCGTAATACATCTAGGAGATTATAGCTAACTGGCAAGCGAAAATTAAAGTACGCTGGTCCAGCAACCTTAGAACTAAAATAACTATATTATGGTAATTTGCGTTTTTTCGCAGCCAAAATGCTTAGTATGCTCGATTTTGGGCTGCTCTTTTCCGTAAAAGACTAATATCTGGACGGAACACTAAAATTGTTTATCAGGATTTTGTCCAATAGACACGTCCGATACATAAGGGTTGAACTGTCGTTCTACCCCGAAAGAGGATTCGGGGCCATGTCCCGGAACGAATGATACGTCGTCACCTAAAGGCCATAATTTATTTACTATAGAACTTATTAATTGATCATGGTCTCCCCTGGGAAGGTCTGTACGCCCAATTGATCCCATAAATAATACGTCTCCCACGAAAGCAATGTTTGATTCGTGAGAAAAAACGACATGACCTGGGGTATGACCTGGGCAATGTAAGACATTTAGCTTCTGGTCCGCGAACGTCACAACGTCCCCGTCCTCAAGCCATCGATCGGGCTCAAACGACTTGACTCGAGGAAGGCCAAATTTCGAACTTTGCTCCGGCATTGCGTCTAACCAAAACTTGTCTTCCTTGTGAGGGCCTTCTAAAGGGGCTAACAACTGGTCTGCTATTATTCTAGCGCCACCTGCATGATCGAGATGAGCGTGAGTAAGAAGGATTTTCTCAATCTGCACCTCATTTTTTTTAATAGCGTGAAAGATCTTATCTAAATCCCCACCTGGATCTATTAGGACTCCCGATCGAGTATTGTCAGACCAGACCAGAGAGCAATTTTGTTGGAAAGGAGTTACCGGTATCGTCAACCTTTCTAATGGATTTTTCAATGTATCTATATGTTCCTGCCTAAATCTATTGTTGGCTTCATATGAATTCTGATTAAGGACTAATCGAAAGCGATGTCAACAGCTTCGGTGTCTAGATATTCAGTCACTTCTACTATTTTGTCACCAGACCATCGATACACCCAACAATAAATATTGTTATAATTTCCTCCCCTATTTAGTTTAGATTCTCCTCGTCCTTGACAAACAATGTAGTTGCCTTCTCCAATCAAGTTATCCGCGGTGAGTTTTATACCTCCATCTAGTGCTTCGTGAATAGGTACAAGTAGCCTTTCGGTTAAATCTTCAATCCCGTCATACGTGCCAGAAAATTTTGTGGTGCCGATGATTTTCCAACTCACGCCGGAGTCGAACAACGACATCAGTGGTTCCGAGTCACCATTTGCGAGGCCTTGAAAACCGTCTACTATTTTTTGTTTTCTTTCTTTTATATCCATCCTTGTGATTTCCCTCCGTTATTATGGGCTTAGCACCTTTTCGACAATTTTAACCCAATAACTAGCCCCTACTGGAGTAATTTCATCATTGAAATCAAAAGTAGGGCTGTGGAGCATGCACCCACCCTCACCAGGACCGTTCCCTATGAAGGCATAACACCCTGGTTTTTTTTGCAGCATGAATCCGAAATCCTCAGAACCAGTTACCATGTCGACTTTTGGATCTACAGATTCTTCACCGCAGACAGCTTGCGCTGCCGCTGTCGCGATTTTTGTTTCATCGTCTGAGTTGACTGTAGCAGGATACCGTTTTTCATAGTGCCAGGTCAGTTCACAGTTATTAGCTTGGCAAATGTTATCGGCAATTTCTCGCATTCGTCGAGTGATTAAATCCTGCACACGCTCAGTGAATGTCCTTACTGTTCCTCCTAGCTCTACCGTCTTTGGTACCACAGCCCAAGCGTCGCCTCCGTGAAAACGAGTAACGGACAATACAGCGGGATCGGTTGGTTTTACATTTCTTGAAACTATAGTTTGCCACGCCATGACAATCTGAGCGGCAACGTGAATCGTATCACTCACAAGATGTGGAAGGGCAGCATGCCCTCCTTTCCCTTTAATCTCAGCACTAAAAATATCGAAAGCTGCCATCGCGGGGCCTGGTCTCATCGCCATTTTACCCACGCCCAATCCAGGCCAATTGTGTATCGCAAACACAGATTCGATAGGGAAATTATCGAATAAACCGTCATCTATCATTGCGCGTGCACCCGCCTCCCCTTCTTCGGCTGGTTGAAATATGAAATGGATTGCGCCTTCAAAAAAGCGATTTTCGGACAGGTATTCAGCAGCTGCTAGTAGCATTACGGTGTGACCGTCGTGACCACAAGCATGCATAATTCCGTCTTGTTTTGAGCGATGAGAAAATGTGTTCATTTCTTGAATAGGGAGGGCATCCATATCGGCTCTCAGGCCGACGGATCGATCACTCTTACCATTCCTCAGAGTGGCTACAAGTCCAGTTTTACCGATTCCCCTCACTACTTTGAGTCCAAAGGAATTTAACTTTTCAGCGACGAAATCAGAGGTCACATGCTCCTGATAAGCGAGCTCTGGATTCGAGTGGATTGTTCGACGCCACTGTGTGTATTGATCTTTTTTATCAAGAAAAAAAGGTATTAATTGCATTGATAATCCTATGAATTTGATTTAGCGTTTTCTATTAAGTCAATTGTAGTATCCGAAGGCAGTCCAACCGCCGTCTACGACCAATGTTTCTCCAGTCATAAAAGTTGAGTGCTCTCCTACTGCAAACATTACGGCAGCCGCAACTTCTTTTTCTGTCCCCAATCTTTTTTGTGGAGTCCGTTTTTTTAAATCATCTAATGCGATTTTACCTTCTTCCGCTAAACGATCTATTAGTTCTGTACGGACGTAGCCAGGCGCTACACAATTAACCCTAATGCCATACCTGGCCCATTCGATCGCAAGGACTTTAGTCATCTGATCTATGGCGGCCTTAGTGGTGCAGTAACCTAATGTCGCAGGAACGGCGTTTCTTCCGAGAATTGATCCAATATTTACTATATTTCCACCGTTGTTATCTTTCATCATTCGAGCTACAGCTTGAGAACATAAAAATATGGATTTGCAATTGATGTCCATATGCTGATTCCAATTGTCTTCTGTCATACTCAGCGTTGGCATGGGTAAAGATACTCCAGCATTATTTACTAAGATGTCTACCGGACCATGCTCGACCTTTATAGCTTCAAAAGTTTGAGTTACCTCGTTACTCATTTCAACTCTACAACCGAAGGCAAAAGCGGTGCCACCAGCATTGCGGATTTCGTCCACGACTGTCGAACAATTCTCTTTCTTAGTAGCTAAACACATAATAGCGCTTCCATGTTTACCAAATTCTCGGGCTATGGTTTTTCCGATTCCTCTGCTGGCCCCGGTTACCACGACGATTTTCTTGTCGAATTCTTCAAACATTTCGGTTCAATTCCTTTTACCTTCTAAAACGACCAATTTTCTGTATAGGGGCGTAATTCCACTTCATTACTCCATGCTGATTTAGGTTGCTGATGTACCCACCAATAACTTTCTGCGACGTCATCTACGTTCGCGGTTTCCTCTTTTACAAAGTTATCTCCGTACCACTCGCGTATTAGGGGAACATCTAGCGTGCAGTCGAGTCTGATATGTGCTATGTGTATGCCTTCTAGGGAATAGGCCTTGGCGAGGCTTTGTGAAAGTGCTCGAAGACCAAATTTTCCAATGGCATAGAGCGGGTTGGTTCCAGATCCCCTGAAGGCTGCCGTCGCACTCGAATAAATGATCGTTCCTTTATTCTTTTGGATCATTCCTGGTAATAAAATTTTGGTGGCAGCAAAAGCGCCTAGCACTTCTAATCGGTATATTTCTTCCAAATCTGAAAAAGTCATTTTGAGAGGTTCTTTCACAGTATAGTTGCCTCTGGCGTTGTAGATTAAGATTTCTATTCCGTTGTAATCAGTCTCTATTTTCTTCACGGTATTAGATAGCGATTCTGGGTTTGTGGCATCTCCCGAAAAGTAGCCGTGTCGCCCTCCTGGTTTAGCTTTTTCTGCCGCGGCTAGGGCGACTTGACTACCGCCTTTAGTCCTGGAGATTAAAGCTAAATCGTAGCCCTCCTGCGCAAATCTTTTCGAAAGTGCCTGACCGAGTCCGTCTCCGGCACCAATAATAAGACAAGTGTTGTCAGTCATTTCGCCTTCTCTCCTCTGCTTATAAAATAAACTAACGTGCTAGCAATAATCAAACCCGAGGTGGCGATGATGGCTAACATTTGAAAATAAAGTTGATGGCCTATTAAACCAGGCGCAGAATCGAGTAAACGTCCAGCCACTGGCGCAAAGAAAATATCTGGGGTGAAACCCACGAAAGAAATCAGTCCTACCGCTAATCCGGTCTGATGAGTGGGTATTTTACTTTCCTCCAAAACGGCGAAATAGATACCTCGTAAAGCGAAAACTCCGGCTGCGCTAGTAAACATTATCAACAGTGTTGCTAAATAGAAGATTTGGTCGATCGTCATGGCTGCGATAGAAAGATAAGTGCAGAAAAGCACGATGAAAATCGTCAAGATGCTCTTAGAGGCACCAAACCTGTCTGCTATTAGCCCGGCAGCTATAGCGCTCACTGGGCGAGCATAAGCTATTCCCGCGGCAAAGGCCGCCGATTCTGTCTCGCTCATACCCCAAACTTGATTCACGTACAAAGCGTAGTGGTCGATTCCCTTATAGCAGCAATAGCAGATAGTTAGAACAGCGGCCTGGAGCCAAAGTAATTTGTTTCGAAGGAGGCGATTAGTAGGTAATAGGCTGGAATTTTTTTGTTTAGACGGTTGATCGGTAGGTAACATAAACATGACAGAGAAGGCAGCCACCAACGTCAAACAGACATAGTAGACTACGATGCCGTCAATTCCGTTTTTCGTAGTAAGAGAATGAGATAAAATTAACACACCTACTGATGCTACCAGTGCAGCTATCAAACCTCGGCCCCCATCTAAAAAACCAAACGCTCGGCCCTGGTGAAGGTTTCCTCCCCAATTTCGCGTGGTGCGAATTAGAGGAGCCCAAAATAAAAGTATAGTCGTTAGGCCCCAGTACCCGTACAAGATTTTCAGTAATAAAACGGACGGCAATAAAAGAAGGATCGGGCCGCCACAAGCAGTCGCAATCAAAGAGAAAACCATTAATCGTTTCGCAGGAAGTCGGTCTGCGATCGGGCCACCCAGAAAGTAGGCTGCGGTTGCAGAAAGCCCATAAATAGCGAAGATATCTCCCAGCTCAGTGTTTGATAGCCCGAGACTTCCAAGAAAGGAGGGCCGATAATACCGCGCCAAATGAAAAGGCAAGCTGAAAATAATTTCCCCAGCGAGAATTAGCACCAGCATTGTCAGCCATTTTTGATTTGAGCTTTTCAAGTAACGAAATTACAAGAGGATAGAAGGTTATTTCAAGTCGTGTGCTTCAATCCTGGGGTTTCCTTTTTGAGAATTTCTGCCTTTTCTCTCGCTTCGTTTTCAGTTGAGAAGACATAGTCTTGGTAAAGGATTATTGGAATATTAGGATCGACACACAGCTGGCCTACTGCGAATTTTCCAGGATTCGGAGACACTATAACGAACCATCCTTTTACAGGTCCGGGTTTGTATCCATTTAGCTTGTAGAGTAGTTTGGCAAAATCCGCATAAGGACCTTTGATTTCCAGCACCGAAGTCTCGTCGTTTCCCGAAACCTCGTCAAGAGTCGACCAGCGCCAAGGTAGTGTCTTCTCTCCGTCAGTATTTAAAGATTGCGTGCCCCTTATAGCGGGGTGTAGCCACCAATAATGATCTCTTTCTAAAGGGACCTCGTCATCTGGTTTCAAGGCAGAGGACCTTCTTTTAAAAAACCGTCAATAATATTCTGCATTATCTTCGACACATTGTTGTCGTAGTTATTGTGTTGTAGAGAGCCACACCAAGACATGGAACCAACAGAAAAAACGGCTCCGTCATTAGGGGTTTTATAGTAAACGATGTCAGCCCTCGTCCAGGGGTTCGTTTCGCCGGTTCCCCCGGGTATATAACCTCTAGCATTGAAAGTTGATTCTTCGGTTACCGAAACGAAAATATCGTTGTGACCCTCCGAATGCGCCAGCAAGTAGGCATTGTGGGGAGTTCCTAATTCCAGGTCATATCTATCCAACTCTAATCCTGCAGCACCGCCGCCCACTAAGCCAAAATTCCCAATAGGTTCGTTTTTTCCAATGCCTTTAAAGATCCATTTGCATTCGGGTAACTGGCTATCGGGTGCCCGTCTATAGTATGAGGAGTACGTTAGTCCGAATGAGGTAAATGTTACTCCCAACAACTTACTCATCACCCTACCTCTAACCCGCCAGAGCCCTCCATGCTTGCCATCAAAGGCATTGCAATATTCGCCCGGTGTAACGGTCCAGGCGCGAGTTCCGTTATCACCTTTTCTTACTTCAATAATGTTTGGGTTGTCAGGGTGCGGGACGCAAACCCAATAGAAGCCATTTGCCGCAAGATACATCCACCGGCCACCTTGTAATTGATAATCGTGATACGCGTCCATCTGCTCTTCGGATATGTACTCCGGATGATGCCCGGTCAAAACGAGTGGGTATTTTTTCAGTAAAGAAACTCCTTCTCGGTGGACGTCTTCGTCAGTGTAAATATCTACCGAGTAACCTAATTCATGCAGCCAATCTACTAAATGAAGATCTGCATTGAACTGCCATATCGAGGGAGAGAGAATATGCAGGTATTTCGGTCTCATATTAAGGATAGGACGTAGCCGAGATGATATATTTACTCCCCATCCATCTCGATAGCTGGTATAGGTGCCTAGACCATATCCTCGCTCTTGATTAAGAAGCAAATCTTCCGGTTGTAAAAGGGGCACCTGTCCAGTCAATAGTTCTGCTATCACAGAGTTCACACTTAAATTATCGTTAGCATAAGCCATGTAGCTGTGGGTGGACATGACAAGGGCTATCCGCGCAGTTGTAGTCCCTGCAGGGGGCTTAACGAAGAACGGAATATAGTCTTCGTGATCTGGACTTGATAGACCCTTTACGCGAAGTCTAGCGGCGTACACGCCACTTTCCATTTTGTCGGAGATTTTTAGTTTAAAACTACTGGTCCATCGCGCATCGTCGACTGATTCATCATGGAAATGGATGGCTCCATATTCTTGGGGCCCGTGCTTAAAGCTCATGAAATGGGAAGACCAGTTATGGCCGATAACGCCTCTTACTGGTAGGTTTACCCCGACGCCGTGAAAATTATTGGGTGAGCAATCAGTGATTTTAGTAGAAGATGCATCGACGGTAATATTTTCGCAAAAATCCCAAAACCCTATCAGTGATGCTCTTAATTCCGTAGGGAGGGATTCGAATTTTTGATTATTTAATAAGATTTCTATCTGATCTAGACTAAGAGCTTCGTTTGAAAGCCTAGGCCTTTCTATTTTTCCGTTATATTTCGTCGTATGTTCTGGTATGGAAAGCGGTTCCGCTAGGTAGTTGAAATGTTTTCCAAAGAGAGTTCGATTGGAGTCTGTATTAAGTGTACTTGCGGCCATAAGAAGAGGGCACTTGTTTTTGCCGGCGCTGATACCAGGAGGCGCCCTATATTTTCTGATCGACTCGGTATCCTCTCTCGGATGAAGCATGCTCATACCATGTCCGCCATTGGTCGCCGTTAGGTACGGAATTTGGCCGACTACAACTTGACCACTTTCGGCGTCAAAGCTAGCGTAAACTTTGTACCACACTTTTCGCAATAGGGGTTTTTTACTACTAAAAGTAGAGAGTTTTCCTCGGCCTCTTCCTAGTCTGAATTCCAATTCCCCAGAGTCATTTATAAATAATCCGTAGCCAGTTTTCTTTTTCGCATCCCATTTGGATAATATCGCCTGTTCGCCCACCGGCGCACCCTCAATATCTACGATTGGCGTGGTAGGGTAAATAAAGGCCGCTACCGTTAGACTATCAACATCTAGTTTTTCGTCGTTCGGCACGAGAATGTAACTTCCGGACATTAACGGTTGATTGACCCCTTTATACTCGCCGTTTACGGAGTTCCTAACAACTTTCTCTTTGAATCCGGGACCTTCCGGATTGGTATCACCGTTTATTAGTCGAACAATATCCATTCTGTACTTTTCATCAAACTCTGAGTGGACATAAAAATTGATATCTTCGCCCGGGGTTACCGAACACTTGTCGGTATATCCAGTGATTCTTAGCATGTAATTTTGTTTCATTTCGCGTGCCCCTGTTACATCTTTATGTCGTACTTCAAACACAGCGCTTTTAGGCGTTTTAGAAAAATGGCGTGTTCTGCGTCTTCTCGGCTGCTATATATTTCTCTGGTGATTTTAACATTTCCCCCTCGCCTTCCCGGGAGGACGCCAATCGAATATTCTTTCCAGGGAATGGTCTCGACGATAGTGTGTTTCCCTCCTTGAGGTACCATCCTTAGCATATCCACAAGTTGGGCTAGTGGCGCACTTTGAAGGGGCGGTGGAGACCCGGGTAGTGTTGGGCCTCCTCTAGGGTGTTCTCTATGTTCGGCAATTAAGGCGTCTCGGCTTTTTTTATCTTTTAGATGTTTTAGGAGATAGGTGCGAACGTTGTAGTCATCGACCGCTTGCAGGGAGTAATTATCTCGCAAAGCAGTATTGTTCCCTCTTGACCTTGCTTTTTTCTTCATTCTAAAGCTCCTGTAGTCAGAAAGTTGAGTAATTACTGACGGCTAATTAGAGTACCATTATTACTTGGACTGACTTGCTGGTAAACAAATATTTTCACAGAACGTTTTTAGCCTCTATAGGGCTGAAGTGCTAACATACACTCAAAATAAGTACCCTTAGCCTAGCGTGTGCAAGGCTTTTGATTCGCATGAAGAAACTGTTGGAGAAATTAAGTAAATCATGTACGCAGACATTAGTGGGTCCGCCCCCGAAATAAAGGAACGTTTAGAGGCCTTCATGAAGGCGCACATTTATCCGAACGAGGAAGCCCATAAAATCGAGTTAGCTAAGGCAAAAAATCGATTTGGTTCGATGAAGCTAATCGAAAGATTGAAATCAAAGGCTCAAGAAGAAGGTCTGTGGAATTTATTCGTACCAAAATCTTTTGGCGGATTATCTAATCATGAATATGCGCCACTAGCCGAAATTATGGGGCGTGTGTTCTGGAGTCCGGAAGTATTTAATTGTAATGCCCCTGATACTGGAAATATGGAAGTTTTCATGAAATACGGGAATGAAGCTCAGCGAGAGCAATGGTTAGTACCTCTTTTGAAGGGCGAGATCCGATCAGCTTTCGTGATGACCGAGCCCGATGTGGCATCGAGCGACGCGACTAATATTAGAACTACTATTTTGAGAGACGGAGATGACTACGTTATCAATGGAAGGAAATGGTTTATTACTAGTGCCTTGTACGAGAGAACCAAAATATTTATTGTGATGGGTAAGTCTTCCCCAGAAAACCCTAATCGGCATCTTCAACAAAGTCAGATTTTAGTTCCTAAAGATACTCCTGGAATAAAAATTGAGCGAGCTCTGACAACCCTGGGCTATGACGAAGCTCCGATAGGTCATGCCGAAGTCCTGTTCGAAGATGTGCGAGTTCCGGTTGAGAATATGCTTTTGGGTGAGGGAAGGGGATTTGAGATTGCGCAAGGTAGGCTTGGACCAGGTCGGATTCACCATTGCATGAGACTAATAGGTGCGGCGCAGCGATCGTTGGAGCAGGCATGCAAGAGAGTGACTGAGAGAAGTACGTTTGGAAAAAAATTGTCAGAGCATCAATCTATCCGCGAAGAGGTCGCAAAAAGTTTTGCGGAAATTGAACAAGCTCGACAGCTCACATTACTTACAGCTAAAAAGATGGATGACTTTGGAGCCAAAAATGCAAAGGATTTAATAGCTGCCTCAAAAATAACCGTACCGTTGATGGCGCAGACTGTTATCGACAGGTGCATGCAAATGCACGGAGCCGGAGGGTTAACGGAAGATTATTTTATGGCTGAGGCCTTCAATTACGCCAGATGGTGCAGACAGGCCGATGGTCCCGACCAGGTGCATATGATGGCATTGGGTAAGGAGATCATCCGGCGTTATTCCGATTAGGGTTTCACTTTCAATCAATTCGTTTTAGATGTGATTGAAAACGTTTAAAGTTTTGGACATACCTCTGTGCTGATTCTGTGAGGCTTCGGATCTGTTCATCAGATAATTCTCGCACTACTTTTCCGGGCGTCCCCATCACTAAGCTGCCGTCAGGAATTTCTTTGCCCTCCGTGATCAAAGCTCCGGCGCCTATAAGACAATTGTTTCCGATCACGGCACCGTTGAGCACTATAGCATCTATACCTATTAAGCTGTTGTCACCTATCTGGCAGCCATGGAGGACGGCCTTGTGTCCTATTGTGCAATGCTCGCCTATGGTTAAAGGAAAGCCTGGGTCTGTATGTAAAATAGAGAGATCTTGAATGTTAGAGTTTTCTCCTACTGTTATTGTTTCATTATCGCCACGTAGAACGGCCCCAAACCAGACGCTAGCATTTTTTTTCAAAATAATTTTTCCTATGACGCTCGCGTTATCTGCGATAAAATAATCGCCATTGGTTTCTATCCTGTCTTCTCCTAATTGATACTTCAAATCATCTCTCCTACTCAGAAAACATAGTCATTTTAATCCCACATCCTTTTTATAACAATGTCGTTATCGTACCTGATAGGTAGATAGTTTGGGCTTCTCGTCGTAACATGTTTCTCCATGGATAAAGATAAAATTGTTAGGTATGGTTTCTTTGACAGTTTGGTTGGGAAATGTGCCATTGTTTGGGACGGTGGTGGCTTGCTTCGCGTATGTTTGCCGTTAGAGA
This sequence comes from uncultured Gammaproteobacteria bacterium, assembly GCA_964642505.1. Classification (GTDB taxonomy): domain Bacteria; phylum Pseudomonadota; class Gammaproteobacteria; genus TMED69. The sequence goes on from CAZXQY010000032.1 coordinate 24,680, forward strand.
GTCCTTCTGAAACTAGGGTTTCTATTTTAAATGATTTTCCTGATGCAAAGGAATCCCCCTTAACAAGATTATCCAAAAAGATAGCATTAGCTATTTCGTGCGCTATATCCGGGGGGAAAGTCAATTTTTCGTTTGTGCCGGTAAATTCTTGTAATTGGTCTGAATTCGATACTAAAGTGTACAAAGCGGCAAAAAGCATACGGCAGGGTACGACGATTACATATGGTTCCTTGGCTAAAGAAATAGGTAGACCGAGTGCTTATCGGGCGGTCGGGACTGCTTTGGGTAAAAATCCGGTTCCTATCGTCGTGCCTTGTCACAGGGTTATCGCGGGAGACGGAAGTTTACGTGGATTTTCGGCTGCTAGGGGCGTTGCAACAAAGCGAATATTATTGAAATTAGAAGGTTGTAATTGGTTGTCGGATTCTCTGCAGTACGACCTATTGGAATCGTCCCAGTTTCTCAAAACTGCAGATCCTAGAATGGCTCGGTTGATCCGGATGGTAGGCCCTCCGGGGATCGATCCTCCACGAAAAGTTCAGTTATTTGAATCTTTGTTGAAGGCGATCGTGAGTCAACAATTAAGCGTGACGGCCGCTGCGACTATCCACTCCAGGGTGGTCGAACAATTCCGCTGCGGGTTTAGCCGATTGGACCCCGCTAGAATTTTG
>CAZXQY010000033.1:0-24568 GCA_964642505.1 uncultured Gammaproteobacteria bacterium
CGCGATGGGTTCAAGCCCGAGAGATACAACATCCAATTACAGCCCCCTGAAGACTTTATACCTCGCTACTTGCGTTTGCCTGTAAAGGAGCGGGTTAATTATGCAGGAGAAATTGAAATAAACCTTGACGAAGACTCCGTTATGAAGATTGTAGAAAATTTAAAGAAGGAACGAGTTGAGTCAGTGGCAATCAGTTTCTTGTGGTCTATTATGAACCCTAGTCATGAACGCAGAGTGAAAGAGATTCTGGCCAAGGAGCTGCCAGATCTACCGGTCGTTCTGAGCTCCGACGTCTTACCGATGATTAGAGAATGGGAGCGGACTACTTGCGCTATTTTAAGTGCCTATGTATTGCCAGGTATCGCGAAATATATGGTTGAGCTAGAAGATTTCTTACAATCAAATGGGTTTAGGCATCCCATGCTCGTAATGCAACTAAACGGAGGCACCTCGACCGTTACGAAGGTAATTCAGAAATCAATAAATTCCCTCGCGTCTGGACCTGCAGCGGCGCCCATGGCGGGTCTATACTGTTCCAAGAGAATTGATGTAGACAACGTAATTACAGTCGATATGGGTGGTACCAGCTTTGATGTATCTATGGTGACAAGAGGGGCACCGAGTTTGACGAGGGATTTGAAGGTACATGGTATGCCGGTAGGGGTGGCGGCTGTGGACGTCCACTCTATCGGTGCGGGAGGAGGGAGTATTGCGTGGATTGATAAGGGAGGAGCTTTGATGGTCGGCCCTCAAAGTGCTGGGGCAGAGCCCGGTCCCGCTTGTTATGGTCAGGGAGGGGATGAACCAACGTGTACGGACGCCAACATTGTTTTAGGGTACATAAATCCAGATTACTTTTTGGGTGGCCGACGAAAGATTGATCCCAATCTGTCTGAAAACGCTATCGAAAAATACATAGCTAGGCCTTTGGGTATGACCGTCCCGGAAGCTGCTTACGGTATTTTTCGGATCATAAATAATAATATGGTCGACGCTATACGGGTGGTTTCGGTGGAAAGGGGAATTGACCCTAGACATTACTCGTTAGTTTCAGGAGGAGGTGCCGGAAACATTCATGCAGGTATGCTAGGTAGAACTTTGGGCATGGAAAAAGCGATTATTCCTAGATATAGTGGTGTTTTTTGCTCTTTTGGTATGATAGTGAGCGACGTACGGCATGACTATATGCAAGCCTTGGCCACTAATACCGAGCGGTTTGATCTAAACGGTGTAAACGACGTTTTGAGGTCATTGGAGGAGAAAGCCTTACAAGAAATGGTAGAAGAAGGCTATCCGGAGGGTGAAGTAGTGTTAGAGAGGTTTGCGGATGCGAAATATCCTGCCCAGATTCACGAACTCACGATAGATGTTCCTAGTGGTGTTCCACTTGAAGACGGCGACATACAGAAAATGTCGGATGCCTTTCATGACTTACATGAGCGTATGTTTACCTACAGCGTAAGAGAAAGCTCGGTCGACATTTTTCATTGGCGGGTAGTTGCGCATCGTAGAGTTAAAGAACCGAGCCCGTTTGAATCGAGAGAAGCGAGCACGGATTTGGCGACCGCTATAAAGGGCGAAAGATCGGTGTTCTTTGGAGATATCAACGACTATCGGAAGACACCGGTTTATGATGGTGATAGTCTTTCTAGAGGAATGATCGTGAAAGGACCCGCTGTTGTTGAACAAGTGACTACAACGATAGTAGTCTTTCCGGGCCAGAGCGTAGAAGTAAATGCTTTTGGCGATTTTGTATTAGCTTTATAGAATATTGAATATGAAGGAGGCTTAACAGGATGAGCACAATTAACCCTACTGTAACTAAAGAAAAACAGGATGTAACTACGTCTTTCCTGGCCGAACTCGATATCGATCCGATAACTTTCTCAGTGATTCTTAACCGTTTCAGCACTATCGCACGTGAAATGACCTTAACCTTAGAATATACCTCGTGGACATCTATCTTAGCACTTGCTAGGGATTTCTCTTGCGCGATTTACGATGCCGAGCCTCGTCAAGTTTGCATGATGGACGCCTTGCCTATCCATACTAATTCTCTTCATGTGATTCTGAAATCGATGGTAAAAGCCTTTGATGGTAAGGTATATGACGGTGATGTGATCGTTAGTAACGATCCCTACAGTGGAAATACACATGTTGGCGATTTTGTCACTGCTACTCCGGTCTTCTATGAAGGGAAGCACATGTTTTGGGCGGTAACCAAAGGACACCAATTAGATTGCGGTGCTTATGAAGCAACAAGTGTAGCGCCGAGCGCCAAAGATGTCTGGCAGGAAGCTCTCCAATTACCACCTATTAAATTTTATGAAAAAGGAGAGCCGAGAGAAGACGTTATCAACATGTATTTAGCAAATGTACGATACAAAGAGCTACTCTATGGCGATTTAAAGGCTCAGCTTGGCTCCATATGGAATGGCAAGAGACGGATGATAGAACTTGTAGATGAATATGGGCCTCAGGAAATAATGCGGTATGTAGAGGCTATTTTAGACTATGCAGATCGAAGGACGAGTCAAGAAATTCGGGCCATCCCTGATGGAAAATATTACGGAGAGGGATGGGTTGATTCCGACGGTAGTGGTAATACGGATCTGAAAGTGTGTGTTTCCCTTAATATTAAAGACGATAAAATTCATGCAGATTTCGCAGGTAGTGCTCCTCAAGGAAGCGGTGGTACTAATGGAACGCAGGGTGTGATGGAGGCATCTGCAGGCATACCAATCTTGTGTGCTATAGACCCTGAAATTCCCCATAACGACGGATGTCTGAGGCATATCACTTGTGACGCGCCTGAAGGCTCAATAGTAAAAGCTAAGTATCCTGCGGCTACGGCTATGGCTACGCTCTGTCCGGCCGGACAAGAACAAGAAGTGGTCTGGAAAGCTTTGGCCCAGGCAGCGCCCGAACGCTCTTCTGCTGGCTACGGGGGATTTCATTGTATTCCGTCTATTTCGGGTGTTGACAAGAGAGGAGAAGAGGAAAAAGACTGGGCGGCAATGTTTTTTAATGGTGGATCCGGGGGCGGCGCGTCAAAAAACGCGGATGGTTGGCCATTGATTATGACGTCTTCTGGAATGGGTGGTTTAAAAATAATTAGCGCCGAAATGTCGGAATTACTGTATCCCATTATGATTGATCATCACGAAATAGAAAGAGATTCAATGGGTCATGGCAAAACTATGGGTGGAACTGGTATTCGGATTAAAGTTAGACCGTACGATACTCCGATGGCGTGTCATAATACGGGTGATGGATGTTCAAATCCCCCTTTTGGTCTTCTTGGGGGTACACCTGGAATAGGAGGAGGAAATTATCGGGAAAACTTGGAAACAGGCCATCGGGATTTTTGTTCCGCAAAGGGTTACATGGAAATTAAACCGGGAGAAGCTTGGATAGGTGTTTCTTCGGGCGGTGGTGGATTTGGTGATCCTCTTGAGAGAGATGCTGTAAAGATTTGTGAGCACGTACGAGACGGCATCATTAGTGTGGACACTGCTCAAGACGTTTATGGAGTTATTTTTAACAACGAGACTTTTGAATTGGACGAAGCGGCGACTATCGAGACAAGGGAAAAGATACGAAAAGCTCGTGGAAATCTCCAAGATCTACAACCGATTAAACCGAACGCAGGCACTTGGGCTAAAGAGACAATGAGAGAAGGGGACATTTATCTGCTCGACCCGTTGCCGTAGACGATCTAGCCACCGATAGGTAAAGTGAGAAGTGGAGTTGTGCCCTTTTGGTTTCTTGATTGTAGTGCAAAGAGTTGTCCGAGGAGTTGGAAGGTCGATTTGGTTCGAATATCGTCATCGGCGACATAGAACCATGTGTCTCGATAATTGATGGAGATCGCCGGATCTGGAGGCTTTGCTTTTGCTGAATGTATTTTTGCAAGCGAACCAGTGACCGTTTGCCAATCGAAAATGCTACCGTCCGGCAGTGCGGTCACTGCGATTTTCTTGGTTTGGTAATGTTCTTCCGGCACGTCAACGGATTGGGCCAAAAAGTACATGACGCCCATAAAGGATCTCGTCTGGAAATTTATAGAATCTGCGGTATTTTTATCTCCAGATTCAAGTAGATCGATTTCCTTAGCAGAACCCTTTATGTCTAATATCTTGCGTAATTTTTTGACTCTGGATCGGTGGTGCTCTGCTTGCGACAGGAACATCACGTACTTTGAAGGAATGTCCTTATTCACTCTCTCCTTTATACTCAATCCATTTTCTGACTCCAAAGAAGCAAGTATATTGACTGCTTCATTAAAGATTCCGGTATCTGGAGGGGAGCTAGGTGTGGGACCGGATGCTTTGGACGCGTTATCTGCCCCGTTCATATTTTCTACGCAAAGTCTAATTACTCTTTCGGTGCTCCAGCCTGAAGAATCAAGTAACAGAATCGTTTCTAGAGAAATTCTAGATAGAATCTGACGTACAAAATCTTCCCCCCGAAGCGGCGAATAAGTGACGGTCGGCTTTTCTTCGTAGGCTAGCTTTCCTTTAATCGAATAGGTGGCGGTTCCATCTAAGTCAAAGGTAGAGCCAGCCTCAGCCGTGGGAGTCAGTAGGAATTGCGTATTCAAGGCAGTCGCTTCTAAGAAGTACGGGGCATCGCCATATCGTAGTCGAACAAGGTTTAAAAGCATTTGTTCGCTTTCTGTTTTGCCCATTACTATATTGTAATCGGTACGACTACCTTCAATGAATGAAGGGCCCATTTGGGAGCAACCTATTAAACAACCTATACCAACTAGATATGTTAGGGTTCTGTAAACCTTGCGTAGACAAGCGGGCCGTTCATTTCTCGTTAACTTCGCAGGCATGCTCCCCGAATTCGCTGTTCTAAACCTATTGTTACTCAATCTTTTTATAAAAAAGGCCTCCTTAGCACGAAACCTTTTAAACGTTTTTGCTTAGTTCTTTTATGTCTTTGTTTAAAATTTTATCGTTTTCAGAGTAATCCATCGGGCAATCGATCAAATGGAATCCTTCAGTATTTAAACATTTTTCAAGAAGTGGCTCGAGCTCCGCCGCAGATTCAACCCTGTGCCCAATCCCTCCATAACTCTCTACGTACTTGACGAAATCGGGGTTTCCGTAAGTTAAGCCCCAATCCTTGAAACCCATGTTCGCTTGCTTCCAGCGGATCATCCCATAGGCATCATCTCTAAGTATAACGACTACGAGCTGCATTTTTAATCGAACCGCTGTTTCTATTTCTTGGCTGTTCATCATGAACCCACCATCACCGCATATTGCCACAACCTTCTTTTTGGGGTAGACCATTCGGCTTGCCATAGCGGCCGGTAGGCCGGCACCCATAGTAGCCAAAGCATTGTCTAGAAGAACGGAGTTCGGGGTATGGGCCTTATAGTTCCGGGCAAACCAAATTTTATAAACACCGTTGTCCAAACTGATTATGCCGTCCGAAGGTACAGTAGATCGTATGGCTGACACTAGGCGTTGTGGATATATCGGAAAGCGGTCGTCATCCCTTCCTTCGGCAAGGTGTTTTTCTCCCGCCTCACGTATCTCTAAAATTCTACCGAAATCCCATTTGTTATTTTTGGTTATAGCTTCTTTAATTTGCCAAATGGCATTGCCGATGTCTCCGACGATCTCAGTTTGCGGGAAGTATACAGGGTCTACCTCTGCCGGGCTGAAACTTATGTGAACAACTTCTGTTCCACCCGCTTCCATAAAAAAGGGAGGTTTTTCTATCACATCATGCCCTACGTTGATAATCAGGTCCGATGATTGGATAGCTCGATGCACAAAATCACCATCCGACAGTGCAGCGTTACCGAGGAAAAGTGGGTGACGCTCATCGATCACACCCTTTCCTAACTGTGTAGTCACAAAAGGAATACCCGTCTTCTCAATCAACTCAGTCAACATTTTGGAAGTTATTTTCCTATTGGCGCCTGCTCCGATAATTAATATAGGGCTTTTGGCTTTTTCTAATTTCGAAACCGCCGCTTTTATAGCTTTCGGTTCGGCCGTCGGCCGTCGGCTTAGGCTTCGACGCATTGGTCTGATATCAGTAATCTCTTCCGCGATGTCCTCGGGTAGTTCGAGATGCACTGCACCCGGCTTTTCTTCTTCCGCTAGTCTGAAGGCTTCCCGAACTTTAGACGCAACGTTATCCCCCGAAGCAATTTGGTGGGTGAACTTCGTCATCGGTCTCATAGCATCAACAATATCTATAATCTGGAATCGCCCTTGCTTGGAAGACTTAATAGGCTTTTGTCCGGTGATCATCATCATTGGCATTCCGCCTAGCTGAGCATAGGCGGCAGCGGTGAAAAAATTTGTGGCACCCGGTCCCAAAGTGGCTATACAAACTCCCGTGCGACCAGTGAGACGTCCGTAGGTCGCAGCCATAAAACCTGCTCCTTGTTCGTGTCGAGTAAGTATTAACTCGATTTTCTTCGAACGAGACAAAGAGTCTAGGAAAGCTAGATTCTCCTCTCCTGGAATACCAAATATGTATTCAACCCCTTCTTCTTCCAGGGCCTCGATAAAAAGGTCGGACGCGTTGCTCATAATTTTCCCCTATGTGGTGTGGTCAGCATTTCTCAAATTTCTAATTTTCGCTAATGATCGTTTCAGTGCCAAACTGGTGGCAAGTCACGCAGTCTGAAGGCGCCGTTGAGGTCAGGCCGAAATGGCCACCATGGCAATTTTGACACGTACTTATCTCTGGCAGAAGTAAGTCAAAACTACTTTCTGAAGACTCAGCCGCATGGCAGTCAGAACAATTTTCCGAATGTGTTTCGTGGCTAAATACGGCTTTGTTATACCAGCGGACTTTATCTATCGCCTTCACTTGCATCGATAGTCCGCTATCTCCACCGGATTCGTTCATTATTTCATGACACGTGTTGCACCCCGTATAGTACACTATTTCTTTAATCGCTGAATCGGACATTTGTTTAAATGACCGCGGTGATTTTTGTTCTGTTTTAAGAATGGGTTGCTTTTGCCCAGGACGCCTCAGGCTTCTCCTATTTCCCGGCTTTTCTAAAAGTGTCGAGTCTACGGTGACGGAAGAATAGTATTTTTTCACGTGTGAAACGAGGCTTTCCAGGTCTCCGTGCGGTAGAGTTACGCGATCACTATTAGGTATTGTAGGTCGATGGCATTCTGCACAGTTGTCGTCGAAATTTACACGTTTGATTTTACCTTCGCTGTTCCAGGAGTGGCAGCTAGAGCACTCCAGTTGGACGGCACTACCACCAGGTTTATCTAATTGTTTGCTCAAATGAGTTTTATGGGGGAAGGTTATAAGGCTTAAGCTAGATTCCCCTTTGTATTCGCTTATCGGAATGTACTCATACTCACCATTGCCTAAGATTCCGACCGGTACTTGGAATTGAGGATGGTCGGCAAAAGACTTTACGGGCAGCAAGCTCGAACCATCGACTTGCCGACTGTGACAACCTGTACACTCTCTACCAAAAAAATGTTCACTTTCCGAGAGTTTATGATGGAAGGCTTCTGATTTTGTATCGTTTTCATTCATTTGGGTAGCAGGGATCAAAAAACCTGCCAATAAGATGATAATTACTATCGTCCAACTGAATAATCGCTTTTTTGGAAGAAGATTTTCGATATAGCCGGCCGACTGATCTTTCAAACTCTGTTTGAGGCCTTCGGTTTGATCAGAAAACTTTTCAGACACCTCTAGCATTAGATCGGTTTCGTCAGATGATTTAATCCGAATTTCGTACCCTCCGAATTCGATAAGATCATCAAAATCGACTGGCGCATGGTTAGTCGTCTTCCCATTGTGTTTGAATTTATTGTTACCAACGGCATCAAGGGAGTATTTACCAGAGTCATTTTGCGATAGGCGGGCATGTTCCAGGGCCACTCTCGGATTCGAGAGAAAAATGCTCTGGTCAGAACCGCGTCCTAGACTGAGCACATCTCCTGCAATCAATTCGTCTTTGTGACTTTCAACGGATTTGACAACTCTTACTTTGCGTAGGGTTATTTGCATCAAATTTTACCAATAATAAAGCACGACAAAAACGTGGAGGAGAATTGAAACAAGAAGGCCGACGGTCAAAGGCACATGTAGATAAAGCCACCAATCTAGTCGGAAGTGGTATCTAATGTCCAATTCAATCCTCCGGATAAGTGCTGCTTTTTCTTTTAATAAATTATTGATCTCACCGAGTTCTTCTTTCGATTCCCCAGTATTCTTTAATTCTTCGATTTGCGCATTGGTGAATTCGATCGCGTCCTTTAGAGCACCGTCGGGAATATTCGCGTCTTGGAATAATCTAGTGAAGAGATTTGACTTGATTTGAGTATTTTCGACGCTTGCCAAAATTTTAGAAAAAATATCGGAGCTTATAGACTCGGATAAAGCTAGACATTTTTCGTCAATTTCTGCCATTTCAGAAAACATGTTATCCCTATTCACACCGTCGCGATTCACGGTGATCTTCGTTGGGTAAACGGCGTATGCAAATAGTCCGTAGAAACCGCTGAACACAACTAGTGTAGTTAGCAGGTAAGCTAGGGTGTGAATATTAAAGCCGATTTCAAATCCACTATGTAGTGTAGCGATTAAAAGCAAGGATGTTCCTAAATAAACATGGATAGATACCCAACCGACTGCCTGTACTTCAGTATCCCGATATTTTCGCTTTCTTATACCGAGACAGGCTAGCCAGACTACGATTAGAGCGCTAAGAGTTCCCCCTGCGTAACCCAGCCAGGTCCCTCCTCTTGGTTGTGTCAGTGGATCCGCGAAAAGATACAACGCGAAAACTGCAACACACAGGCCTATTGACAACTTTAGGTATCGATAATTCTTATAACTGATAAATGATTGGTGCACTCGTCATACCTAATATTTTTAGTGTTCCATTTTCATGCTGATAAATTCTTCCGGGCTAACTCTAGCCGCCGCTCCCGTCGGGCATGCCCTCACACAAGCAGGCCCTCCGGCTAATCCTTTGCACATGTCGCATTTAACAGCTGTTTTTGCACCCTTTTTATTTTCCGAAGCAGGGTAAGCTTCTAAACCAAATAGGATTTGTTTCCACAAGGGATTAGGCTTGTCTGAATTTCTAACTGCCATCTGAATAACGTGGTAAGGGCAGTTTTGTTCGCAGTTTCCGCAGCCAATGCAATTGTCTGCAATGTAAACCTCTCCTTCTGGCGTGCGATGTATGGCGTCTGCCGGGCAATCTTTCATGCAGTGGGGATGCTCACAATGTCGGCACGAAGTGGGAACATGGACACCTGCTACCGTTGGCCCTGCTTCCCGATCTAACATCGTTGTACCTCCGTGAGTGTTGGCACAAGCGTTTTCACAGTTGTCGCATCTGACGCAGATTGATTCGTCGATGAGCAAGACATCTGTAGCCTCGCCAAGTCCTTGTTCCATCAAAAACTCGACTAAGCCTTCTCCATGACCGCTTTTTTTCTGTTTGTTTTGCTCCAATCGCACCTCGATTAATTCTTCTAGCTGTTTCTTAGTTTCAGGATTTTTCGAGAGCAAACCTCTAAATTCCGATCCCTCGAGGACGATTGTTTCAGTTGCCACTGCGGCTTTAACTGTAGCGGACCGAGGCATATCGGTCATTAGTGCCATCTCTCCGACATAATTTCCTGCTGGCAAATAAGCCAATGTGGTATTTTTATTGCCGATTGATCTTGACACCGTAACCGATCCCGATCGAATTAAGTATAATGAATCTCCTTGTTCACCCTCTTCGAAGAGGACTTGATCGGGGTCAAACGTTTTAAGAGTGGCACTACGCACAATTTCTGTAAGGCTTTCTTCCGGCACTTCGGGGGCGAGGTGCATCTTTATCGCTCGAATCATAAACTCTTCATCGATTGTTCTTTTGACCGATTCAGCGGAGTTAATCAATTTATTCATAGATCGTCTGGGTGTCTCTATCACAACGCAGTCGGAGCCGGCGGTAACCGTAGCGGATCGCCTTCGTCCAGAAATCAATGACATCTCTCCGAAAAATTTACCAACTCCTAGTTCTAGTGACGGTTCCAAGTCATCTGGTTTAACCTTAACCTTCACCGTACCTTGTAGGATCGAAAAGAAAGTGTTTGTGTAATCGTTATATTCGATCAACATGTCACCAAAACTTGGTTTGTGAATCTTGGAATCTAATAGAAACTCTCTTAGCTGCAGCGGACTCAAAGAGCTAAACATAGGAATTTTTTCGCGTACTAGCTCAATCCCCTCATTGACCGAATCTATTCCTGGCACCTCCGAAAATTTTTCCCAGAGAAGGGCTTCATCTGCAGGCTCTACCTCCCTGCCGCAGATAGATTCGACCACTTCATAGCCCTGATTAAGACATTGCTTAATTAGAGGATAGCCTGCTAATGCTCCAATGATATATAGACCAGGAATATTTGATTCGTAGGTGGGCGATACTATCGGAACTGCGGTTGGATCTTCCGATGTAAATTCGATGCCCACAGAATCAAGAAATTTTCTGGGCGGGAGCGCTCCGAGCCGTCCGATTATTCTGTCACATTTAAGTTCGATTTCTTCCTCTTTCGTTTTTATATCGAATTTAAGTCTATGTCCAGATTCATCGTCCGTTAGATGAGAAACCTTCGCCGCGTTCCCATTATATATGCAGCTTAAAGTTCCCTTTTCTATGGCGGCCATTATTGCATTCAAGTTTCCTTCTTTTGCACGAGCAAACTCGTCTCGTCTGTTTAAAATGAAAACCTCATTATGTCCGGCTAGGGCAACCGCATTTTCAATGGCCGCATCACCAGCACCTACTACCACAATCTTTTCATCGACGTACTCATCGGGGTCGTCTAACTGGTATTGGACGAATTCTAGATCTTCGCCTTCCGTCCCTAACTTTCTAACATTTCCTTGCATGCCAATACTTAGCACAACTTTGTCGGCAGTGACCGCCGGACCGTTAGAAGTCTCTATTTCAAAACCGTTTTCTTTTTTGTTAATTTTGGTTACATTCGTGCTGTAACGAATATTCACCTCATGATGGTCTATACCAGTCTCCCATCCTTCCAGAATAGATTCCCGTGTTCCGGCACTAAATTCCACAGCGGCTCGCGCCGGTAGAACAGCCGGCTCGGCCATTACGTGCTTCCCTTTTTGAAAACTAGAAATGGTTTTAGCGATACTGGGTGATGCCTCGAGTAACACGTGTGGCGTTTCCGTTTCGGCGGCTCGCGCCCCCGCTGAAAGTCCCCCGGGCCCCGCTCCTATGATTGCTATTTTAAATTCGTTGTCCGACATTTTTCCTACTCGATAGAGCCAGTTAAGTTTTTCATTTTGTTTTGCAGGCGACGTGGCCTGAAAGAATCTTCGTTTTCCAACATTTTATAAAAATCTTCTAATTTGCTATCTATATTATCTGGAAGCATTGCGGAATTGCCATTCGCTTTCAGATTGTCTACTAAAAGGGCGACTGCCATCACAGCTTGTTCCGCGCTGCTAAAGTCAGAATACTCTCCGTCTTTACCTGCACCGGTCAATTCTTTCAAAATATTAACTACTTGATCAGGGTTGAAATTAAAATTGCCAATAGATTGTTCAGCTCCGGCCAATAACTCGTCAATTTGCTCGATGGTTTCTTCTAGGTTCCTGACGTTAGCAGCACTTGATGTATGCAGCTGCCTGATCAGAGCGGCGAGTTTTTCAGAGGACTCAGGAGCGACTATTTTTAGTAAAGAAATTGACATTAGAATGGTACTATCGTTTAGTCTAGGTCGGCCTGGTCCTAACGGGTTGCTTCGCCTCGTTTGCCATCTAATTGTGTCGACCGAATGGTGGCAAGTGTGGCATTCGTAGAAGGTAAATTCCGGAAAAAGACTGTTTTCAACCGAGTCATGATTCTTCACTAAGTCTAAAAATTGACGGGCTGCCATTATTTGTCCGATCGCCCATACGTGGACTTCCTCGGCTTCGGGTTTTCTAGAACGGTAATCCGCGTCTACTTTGTAATGGGCCGGCTGTATCAGCGAAAAGGTAGATAGTTCAAAGACTAGGCGGGGATGTCCAGCGGCCATCATTTTATGCGTTACAATCTGATCCTCTCCACTTCCTAAGTGGCAAGATAAGCACAGGTTTGCTCGTCGATCTGGAATCTCTGTAGGATACATACCTAGCTCAAGTAAGTTCGCATTGGTATTAGGATCAGAGTGGGGCTTCAACCATAAAGAAGCCGGTCCGTGACAACCTTCGCAGGAGACGCCCTCAGACGGATCGAAATTCTCCGATACTTTGTGTCCGTTCGTGGGAGTGACGTGGCAATTAGTACACAAAGGATCACTACTTGTATCTTCGAGCCCCAAATTTTGACCGATCTGATTTCCTAGTGGACTGGTTAGAGCCTTATAAGATTGAGAGTGGGGGTCGTTTTCGTACCACGTATTAAATTCATTTCTCAAGATGTTTGATACCGACGATTCAGACCGGGCACCGTGACAGGTGGACGTACCACAACTCATCGCCCCAATGAATGCCGGTTCTCCGGCAAGATGCTCAGAGGCCATGGTCAGGCTACTCAAGAAAAAAAACGAGAAGGATACTGCGAATTTTAATGTCGTATCTGTCATCTTGTTTTGGACTAGGTTCTCACAAAGCATTTTCTATACCAGTCGCAAAAGCATTTACTGCTCTCAGATAGTTTCTGTGATTAAAGTTAGATTCGTTACCGAGATTTTCAAAAAGCCAGTCCAGTTTTTGTTCTAACTCAGCCCGTTTTTCAGAATCGATCCTTTTGTCTTCGAAATCGATGACTACGAGATTCGACAGACTCATGGCGGTCATTTCCGCCGTATAATAGGAAGTCGGTGAGAATTGTTTAATGCTGGAAATGACGTTCTTGGCCAAGGTTAACCCGGGTACGCGACGGGTTTCCAGTTTCTCTAAGGAAGTATCGAGGATTCGGATTTGCTTGGTAAGGTTGCTGAGCGCAGAAACGATAGAGGATCTCGAATGGGTCTCGCGAAGTAATGTCGATATGTTCCACTTTATCTTTTTGGCCAAAGAGGGGTCTGTCGAACTGGCAATTGCATGTACCATAATCAAATTGGAAATGTTAATTGAAGGTGTTCCAAAATATTTGTTGGGGCGGCGAATCTTAGATAAGTCGGCTATCGACTGGTGGCAATCAGAGCACTCAAAATGGGCTAATTCAGGAAGAAGGTCTCCTGATTTGACATTCGTTAGTAGCGACTCCGAAAGATTCAAACTTGAAATCATTTGCCCTTTTGCCCAAGCGTAAACCTGGGAAGCAGGATTTTTCCGTCTTTTATAATCTGCGTCCCTATTAAAGTGGTAAGGTTGAATTGCAGTGTAGGTTTCGAGTTCAAAACGAAGCCTAGGATGTCCCGCTCCATAGTATCTGTGTGAAAATTTGTTAACTGCATTTGCCTGATGGCAGGAAAGGCACAACTTCGCCCTATGTATGGGCGAATCTGTAGGATACAATCCGGCCTCAACGTTTTTGATGTGATTGGAATCCGGTTGAATGTGAGTGGACAGGAAAGCCCCACCGGGACCGTGACAGCTTTCGCAGGTCACCCCCGATGTTAAGGAGAATTTTTCCCCTCTTTGTTCTTCCGGAATATACGTTGTATGGCAGGTAAGGCATTGAGGTGCTTCGGTGGCATTTTTCAGATTCAAATTTTTGGTGATCGCTTTTGCTCGCGGCGATTTTAGGCTCTCGAAGGAATCGGAATGTGGGTCTGAATGCTCCCAAATCAATCGTTCTTTCATCAGTACGGTCGCGTTTCTCCATGGCTCGGGAGAACCATGGCAGGTTGAACTACCACACGTTTCTATGCCCAGAAATTTATCTGTTTTATTCTTGTGGGGTAAATCGCCCTCGGTACCTAAGCATAGGGAACTAATCATCAGTGTTACCCAAAGGGAAGCCAATCGGTAAATCGAAGTACGAGCTGGATAGCGTTTCAAAACTTCAGCCTCAGCTCCGCTCGAATTCCTCCTAGATCTTCTTGATTTTCTCGGAAGCCAAGCATACCGTCTGTTCGTATAATCCACTCCTTAGATAATGGCCGTTGCCATCGAAATCCCAAGGCAAACTGATTTCCTGCCGCACCACGACCGCTTACAGTGTCATCACCCAGTGGCGTGAGGCCTGCGATCTCAAAGACGACTTGTTGATTGAGGTCAAAGAGGTAGGAAACACCTATTGCCCCTCCAGCTGAATCTATTCCCGTATCGTCCAACTTGGGAAAACCGGTGACCCCATCGGTTTCGAAATTAATGCCCGTGTTTTTTATTATTCCTCCAGCGCCTGCGTCTCTCGCTAGGGATTGAGTCTTATTTTTTCCTACGTAGAAGTTCGCATAGGGAACTAGCGTTGACGGCAGTGAGGTAATCAGAGAATTTTCGATCAGCAGCATGTAACCATCTGCGTTTTTGCTGAGTCCGAAGCCAGGATCTTGCCCTACATTCCAAACGGCTCTTATCGAATTCGACACTTTGCCAAAATATCTTTTGGTTACTGCAAGAGTTAAATTGTGATAACTAAAATCTCCTCTAGCATCAGCCCTGGTATCAATTGTATACCCGTAGCCCGCTTCAATATACATTTCTCGCCAGTCGATAAAAGTAGCGATACCGAAAATCTTGGAGTCGTGATCATCGAAGCCGCCATTCCGATTGACTATAGCCTTAGTAGTGAGATGGTCAAAGCCCCCAAAAAACGTAATGTCCATGTTCGTGATGTCAAGGGAAGGACTGTTCATCGCGGTTAGTGAAAATGCTCCTCCTACGAAGGCATCATCCATCCATACACCGTTCTGGAAAAACAAAGGCATCAGCCCGAATGATATCGGTATGTCGAATTTTGTATGGGAGTCGGTTAAACCAGAAATAATCGAGCCTAATTCACCCTCGAAAAAAAAGCCTTCGGGGTCGATGTCAAAAGCTCCTTCGGTGCTTTCCCCTCTCAAATCCTTTTGATTACCACCGAATTCGTACCGCATGCTTTTCCCTCTCTTGTCTAAAGGGCGCAAAAAAACGTTTATTCGTTCAGTAGCAGTGAGTCTGAAGTCCAAAAATAAATTCAATCTGGCGGCCATCTGAGATGTGTCTACTGCTCCGTTATCATTGTGGGCAGTCACAAGCCTCAGATCACCAAAGGCAATGAGTTGCGGTCGAAGAAGATTTTTTTCACCAAATAAATCAGAGCCGGCTCCAAGTGGTCCTTCCTGATACATTGGCCAAGGCCATTCTATCCAAGGTCTTGGTGTGTTTTCTATTTTGTATTTCCCGCCGTAAATTTTTAATTGCTCTTCTACATCGTAGGGTTTGTCGGGGTAGGAAGGGTCGGGCCCGAATAGTGAACGGTCGTACTCAATGGCAGTCGCTTCATTGGACATTTCTACAGGGTCTTTCGCATGATGGTAGTCTTCTCCGTGTACCTTACCCTCGGCTGGTTCGGGGATAGCAGGGGGCCCATCGGTTGTTGTCCTACGGGGGACGTCTGCGCTTGCGTTTCCCAAAACGCTACCTATAGCGATAACCATCACAGTCCTAATTGAAGAGTTTATAAATCGAGACATTTTGATGTGTCGGTAGAATTTACTTTTCGTTTTGTCCATGGGGAAACCTGATTCTATTGGATTTCGAATTCTACCGCGTGGGGGTGTATATCGATCATCCATTCGTTGATCGCCTGTTCCATATCTACCGTGGCGCCGACGAATTTCATAAAATAGATAGGCTCTGCCCTACTTCTGAATCTGGATTGAAGAGTATACTTGCCCGGCTTACTTAACTTTTCTTTTGGTACCTTGTATTTTGCCATTCTATGGGCTAACGGCGGCAGACTTCTGCCCTCCATCCTTATAAGAGGTGGATGATTGATAACCGAGGTTGGTACTCCGGCCGGTCGGATATGAGGTATTTGGTCGACATCGAAATTAATCGGTAGATACATCTCTCTGTCTGTCCCTTTCACATTTGTTGTTAGAAACTTGGTTTGCAAATTGAATAGTTGCGAATCGTATTCAATAGTTTTAGCGGCAACTTCAAGAGAATGAATGTCCGCCATATCCCCATATTTATCTACATATCCGGACTCCCAAACACGTTCCCCGTCCGGGCCTATAAGGACCACGTTAAACCACAATTCCGGCTGGGCACCTAAGCTACCTGACGGTAGGTTATGACCTTTATCTTTATTCGTTATTTTATAACTAAATTTCAGGGGTTCGTTGACTTTCAGATCGCCTTTGAAGAAAGGGCCATCGATTTTCATCGAGTTTTCCATGACTTCTATTCGAGATTTACGTTTGTCTTCTAGTAGTTTGAGATTCAGTGAAATCACATACCTAGCAGCCTCGCGATCTTTCCTGCTTGACCAGATGTCAGGAAATTCCGCAGTTTCCTCACCTCTTTCTAGGCGTACTTCCCAATCTGGCTCGCCCCATTCGGAACGATAATCAAATTTTAACCAGTCATCGATAGACCACCTTAATCCTTTTGGATTAAAGGGGAACAGGCCTGGATGAGCGATCGGGTAGCCAGGCCCGTAAAATAGATGATTAGAATGTTTAGCATTCGGATCGCCCACGGTTTGCCCATTAACGATAGCGATAGGCCATGTGTCGTATCCGTAGGGTTCTCCAGGAACTTTACCCATATGACAGTCTTGGCAGGTAATCCCTTCTTCTGAAGCGGGAGCGTTTCTATATTGTTCCCAAACGACTTCCAGTTTTATTCCCGGATGAACCGCAACCTGATGGCACGAAACACAAAATTCGCTTTTGGAAATTTGATCAAATGTTATCGGTTTACTGTGAATCAGAGTGCCAGCGTCGCCTTCGGCTACAGCCACCCCGTATTTTTCAGGATTGGTCAAGACCTGTTCTATAGCTTTCCCGGTTCCAGCGCCGTAGACCGGGGCGTTCAGCGGAGCGGGTTCAATATGTCTTTCACCATTAACTTTACCAAATTGGGCATTGACGCGATGACAGGTTATACATGTAATGCCTTCCCTAGAAATGTCGGAACGTTCCCACAGCGCCTTTTCACGAGGTTCTCCCATTTGGGTAGCTACTTGTTGGTGACATCTAACACAAAAAGTCCCTACCGTGCCCGACGCGAAGACATTTAGAGCCTGTTCAAATTTATGAAACATAGGGGAGATTGAAGCGTACGCGTGGTTGGATACCGCCCATTCCCAAAAAACTTTGGGATGACAAGAAGCGCATTTGATAGCACTAGGGTAATTAGTTTCGGCATAAACCGCTGCGTGCGGGTCTTCCGTTGCTTCTACAACTGCCAACAATCCAATCAGTAGACAGATGAATAGAATAGATCCGCTTCCTCTTAGGTAAACCACTTTTAAATTTCGCTCCTTTTGCTCCCAGTAGGCCTTTAACGCAGTACCAGTACGGTTAATTTCAAGCAGTTATTTAACCAAAATCGAGCCCTATATGCCAGCCTTATCAGCTAATCATAATATCTTTCGTGTTGTCAGAAATTTCCCCGATGATCTCGGCCTCCTGGTAGCCGACATCTCTAAGGCGTTGAATAATATGACTAGTTTTTGATTTTTCCAAAGTTGCCAGCATTCCTCCTGAAGTTTGTGGGTCAAAACACAAGGAATATTTTGGTTTTTCTTTTGTGTGTGGGGACGCACTGTGTTTAATGAGCAGATTTTCCGGTTTTAGCGTACTTTCAATGCCCTTGGTCGCGAGGTGCACGGCTCCTTCATATACCGGGAGCTTGTCTAGGCAAATTTTTGCTCCCATAGGGGTAGCATCTAACATCTCTGAAAGATGACCCACCAGGCCAAATCCTGTGATATCTGTCATAGATGTTGCTTTATTTTCATTTAGTATCTCAGACGCTAGAAGATTAGATCGGGCCATTTCCCTAAGTGCTGCGGTAATCCAGCTACCTTTCGTTTCTCCTAGCATTGCTCCTGCTAATAAAACTCCACTTCCGAGGGGTCGAGTCAGAATAATTGAGTCACCGGCGCGCGCGCCTCTGTTTCGTATAATTTTATTTTCTTCCACCTCTCCGTTGATCGAAAAGCCGATGTTTAATTCATGGGACTCGTTAGTATGCCCACCTACCAGGGTAGTTCGATTTTCTTTTAGCCCCTCCAAGGAACCTCGCATTAACTGAATCATGTCATTTCTCATAATTCTAGGGTGGGCTAGTGGTAGCCCTACGATGGCTAAGGCGGTTTTTGGAATCGCGCCCATCGCAAAAATATCGTTTATAGCGTGATTGACCGCTATTTTTCCGAGTATCCAAGGATCATCAATGAACTCTTTGAAATAATCTATTGTGTGAACGACTAGCTTGTTCGGTGCGGGTCTCACAATCGCGGCGTCATCGGCACCATTCAGTCCGACCAACACACTGTCGGAGTTTTGTGTCGGAAGGCTCGCTAAAGCTTCCTTGAGGATGGTAGGGGCTACTTTTGATCCACAGCCTCCACATCGAACTTCTTGTTTCAGCTCGGTGTCTTTTGAGCTTTGGGGGCGCATCGGCTTCAGTTTTTGATATTTTTTTATAAAACGTTTGTCAACGAAATTTTTGTATCGCCAGATCCACGCGCCCTTCAAAGTGAACAAAGGGTGGGATGCAATAGCTTGCTTTCGTCCCAAAGATATTAACGCAAGCGCTGAACGCTGAGGCCTGAAAGATTTGAGGGGCTTGTTTTGGAGTGCTCGCCTCAAGTTTTTTGCTAAAGGAGGGCCTTGTCGAACAGCGAAAACACCTGACTTTGGTCGGGGAAAGCGGTGTACGTGAGCGATATCTCCTGTTGCGAACACATGTCGGGAGTTTTGCGACTCTAAAGTAGGGAGGACCCGTATAAAACCTTCTGGTGTGGTATTTAATTTGGATGTCGAAATCCACTTTGGAGCTCGAGCGCCTGTGGCCCACAGGACGATATCAAATTCAATTGTCGTACCATCTTTTGAGTAGAGCTTCCTACCCTCGGCTCTGCTGACTTCAAATCCTGTGACAAGTTCTATACCGCTTGTTTCTAATTCTCGAGCGCATAGATTTTTGGTTCTCCTCGTATGTTCGATGAGGATCTCTGCTGAGGAAGTCACTAAATGAAAACTATGACGCGGTTTTTCATTCGAGCAGCCTAGCCTTCTTAATCTTTCTTGGATCGCCAAAATTATCTCTGCGCCGGCTGCGCCTGCACCGATAACTCCGATCTTTTTCTCTGTTTTCTCTGCAATTAGCTTTTGTAAAAGATTTTCGACTTTATTTTGAAACTCAGAAATGGGTTTAACAGCAAGCGATTCTGAAGGCATTTCCCCGCTCACCAATGGAGAAACCGAACCTATATTAATACTCAAGACATCGTAGGAAATACTGCCGCGGTTTCTACATGTTACTTGTTTTTGCTCAACGTCTATCGCTATGACCTCATCTTCTACGAATCGTGCCCCCGAAACTTGGGCTAACCTAAAAAGGTCTATGTTAGATTCATCTGCTCTATAATGACCGGCGACCATTCCGGGTAGCATTCCAGAATATGGGGCGTCAACGATGTTACTAATTAAGGTGATTCGCGCACCTCTGCTAGGTTTCATCCTAAAACGTCTGAGGACTTCTACGTGAGAATGTCCACCCCCTACAAGTAATAATTCTTTTTTATACGGTTCTTTAGTCATATGTTTTAAGTGTTAGTCCTCGTGGCCAAATTACCCTCAAAAACTAAGTTAACATAAACTATTATCAGGAAATTGCGAAAAAGAGGTAATTTTGACTCCTATGCGCGTAATTGACTATTTGTTGACTAATGGAATAGATCACGGGTAATCGAATAACATGCGAATCCATCCATTCTCTAAAGGTTTTGGAGCCCAGGTAAGCGACATTGATTTGTCAGAGTCATGCTTGACCGAACCTGATACAGTCAAGAAGATAGAAGCTGCTCTGACAAAATTTAAAGTTCTTAAGTTTGACGGGCAATATCTTGCGCCTGATACGCTCGCGTCGATTGGATCGAAATTTGGAGATTTCGCGGAAGACCCTTTTTTAGAACCGGTATCTCTCGATATTCCCGTTATAGAGATAAAAAGGGCTAAAGACGAAACCACATCGATATTTGGCGGGGATTGGCACTCCGACTGGAGCTTTCTAGCGACACCTCCTAGGTTTACTTTTCTGTATGGTCATGTGGTACCGCCTGAAGGAGGACGTACCATTTTCGCTGATTGTGTCAGGGCCCATAGGAGCTTGCCCGAGGTAACTAAAGCCCAGGTGACAGGTCTTGAGGCAATCCATAGTGCGCGAAGGGCATACGGTCCATTTGGTTTATTTGCCAAAGATGGTTCTTCAAGGTCGATGAAGATTAAAGTATCCGAGTCAGCTGAAAAGACGATTGCTCACCCTATGGTAAGGTCTATAAAGGAATTAGGAGAGGGCGCGATCTTTGTGAATCCAGTTTATACTGTTGGAATAAAAGGTTTGTCTAGTCAAGAGTCAGCTGATCTGCTTAAAGACGTTTCGGAGTATATTACTGATGAGGCATTCCAGTTACCTATATCGTGGTCCCAGGGAACTTTGGTGATTTGGGATAATCGAACTGTAATTCATTTCGCGGAAGGAGGATATGAAGGTCACGAACGGGTTATGTTTAGAATGACGATAGGAAAAGAACGGCCCGTCCCGCAAAAGGAACTCAAAATTAAAAAAGTAGAGTTTAATTAGTCATGGAAGAAAAGATTGAGAAGGTTATTATACTCGGCTCCGGCCCGGCGGGCTATACGGCTGCGCTATATGCGGCGCGTGCTGCCCTTAAGCCTAAACTCATAACCGGAATAGAAGTAGGTGGCCAGATGACTACAACGACCGACGTTGATAATTGGCCGGGAGATTTTTCAGGAGTTCAAGGTCCGGAATTGATGGAGCGAATGCGGATGCACGCTGACAAATTCGGGACTACTATTGTGAACGACACGATCTATTCGGTAGACCTTGAAAAAAATCCGGTAAGATTAATTGGCGATCAAGGTGTTTATTTAGCGCAAGCCTTGATAGTTGCTACAGGAGCTTCGGCAAAATATTTGGGTATAGACTCGGAGTCTCAATACTTGGGGAAAGGGGTGTCAGCGTGCGCAACGTGTGATGGATTTTTTTATAAAGGCCAAAAGGTTGCCGTTGTCGGAGGTGGGAATACTGCTATCGAGGAGGCGCTCTATCTATCGAATATCGCATCGCATGTAATCATCATCCATCGACGAGATAGTTTTAGAGCTGAAAAGATCTTAATAGCCCGTCTCGAAGAGAAAGTAAGGCAGGGTAAAATCACTATATTTTGGAATCATGTCTTAGAAGAGGTCCTGGGTGATGATGGTGGCGTAACTGGCGTGAAAATAGCTAAGGTGGACCAGTCCTTTTCAGAGACGATAGAGTTACATGGTGTATTTATAGCAATAGGTCATACTCCTAATACCAGTATCTTTGAAGGTCAACTAGAAATGGAGGATGGGTACATAGTTACTGGGGAGAAAGGACCTCTGTCGACACAAACTAGTGTCGCGCATGTTTTTGCGGCGGGAGACGTTGCTGATCCGATTTATAGGCAAGCTGTGACCTCGGCAGGATCAGGCTGCATGGCCGCTTTAGATGTCGAAAAGTATCTCGAATAGCGATATTTTCTTCGACGAAACCAAGCCCCAAAAAGTTTTAAAAATGAGCTAGCTAATGGTCCATCCCGCGATGCTCCATATAAAATTGATCATCATGTCGCTCATATGGGCTACCTCTTACCCGTTGGGTAGATGGCTTGCAGCGTATGGCGCGCCTGAGGCTATCGTGGTTTCTCGAGTCTTTATTGCCTTTCTGTTCTTGTGTCTGATGGCCAAGGTTCGTAACGAGTCGCCTATGAGCTTAAGCATTCCACTCGTTCTGCAGTTCTTTGTATTAGGATTTTTCGGTTTTTGTGTCCACAATTATTTAATGTTTGAGGCTTTGGAGCACACCCAAGCTGGTAAGGGAGCCATCATCAACGGAGCTATCCCGGCAATTGTGATGCTTCTGGATTTTCTGGTTTTCAGGCGCCGGATTGGCATGCTGTCTTTTCTAGGCGTTGGATTGAGCTTCTTCGGCGTTCTGGTGGTTGTGAGCGACGGAAGGTTTTTAAATCTGTCGTATTTCGGTCTGGGGCGTGGAGAGATTTTGTTTTTGGTGGCTATACTAGGGTGGAGTCTCTATTCCATTATCGCTAGGCCACTGTTAGAACTATATCGCCCTATATGGGTTACCGCATATCCATGTCTGTGTGGAGCTATATTGATGTTACCTTTTTTGTTCGCGAATCTAGAAGCAGCGATCGCGATTTTGTCCGAGCCGTTTGTGGTGTTTATATTATTGGTACAGGGAATTTTGACAATGGGTCTGGGCTTTTTGTGGTACTACGAGGGTATTAAGTATTTGGGGCCAGTAAATACCTCTGTTTACCTTAATTTAGTGCCCGTTTTTGGTGTTACCTTGGCATTTTTTGCTGTCGACGAAATCCCTTCTTTTTCTGTCTTTGTGGGCGGTGCTGCAGTAGTCGCTGGTGTTTGGTTGACCACCAGGAAAGTGACTGTCTAAACGTTCCACTGAGACCTAATCCACGTGATACATTCGCGTACAGCTTCTCCGTAGTTTGCGACATCATAATGAGATCTCACCTTTACGGAAACCGTTTCAGGGGACAAGACACTCTCTGATTCAGGGAAAAAATCCTTGAATTTTTTTAGTGGAAACAATTCGTCATCTTTGGATAAGAGGAAGCGAGCTGGAACAGGAAGGTCGATGTAATGGGACGGATAACCCGCGATTGGTATAGCGGCAGTGAAAAGTTCAGGATAGTTGAGGGCATAATAATGGGCGCCGATCGCGCCTGCGCTGTAACCAGTTACCAACGTCTTCCTA
Source organism: uncultured Gammaproteobacteria bacterium (assembly GCA_964642505.1). Lineage (GTDB taxonomy): Bacteria > Pseudomonadota > Gammaproteobacteria > TMED69. The sequence continues at coordinate 22,933 of CAZXQY010000033.1, forward strand.
GCGTCACATTTGTATGCGTCGAGAATGGTCTGAAATAATTGAATTGCCCTGGTTTCATTTTCTGGTTCTGACCAAGCGCCCCCAGAGGACTCGGGTGCAACCATGATCGCTCCCAGCTCGTTCCAATTTGGAAGGTACAGTTGTTCGATTAGGGGACGCCCATAGAATGGGAAAGGCTCGCCACCGTAATGCAGTATTAGAATAAGTGGATTAGGGGCAGTCGATGGATAATTAGCTTCTTCTGGGATGCTAACGGTGAATCTAATTTCGTTATGATCCAAGAATTTAATGTCGTGTACCCCGGATGAAAATGGTAGGGTTTTATTGTTCATTTATTAGTTTTTTAAACTCTCAATTACTTGGGATTTAGGATAGCATTGGATATCTTTAGAGTTCAGTTTCCAAGATGATAAAGTAAATTCAGCACGAATTCATGCTAGGCTGAAGTTCAAAATTCGTGAACTTAAAACGAATGTTGCATGACTGCTTGGCTGAACAAAAACGCAAAGGAAAGGAGAAATGATGAGCCGGTTTGGCCATGTAGAAATGGAGAGATTGGTGTCTGGAGACTACGAGTTTCGATTAGATAAACAAACTCTTTTAGGCGTAGTCAGCGTTTTCGTAGATAGTGATACCGAAGCGAGTGGAAGCGGTAGAGCTTGCTTGGTGTCTCGTAGTGACCGATTAGTAGTCGAATGCAGCCCTGACAGGGTTAGACGATATTTTAAATTGATTCCAGAGAATGGACCTGTGGTGTTCGTGGCGGAACGGGCTTTACCGTTTGAGGGGAGTGTGAATTTTCGGGATTTGGGCGGATACCAAACGGATGATAATAGGTTCGTTAAGTGGGGTAAATTATATCGATCTGGTCATTTAATTAATCTTACGGAGTCTGACAAGGAGTTATTTTCATCCCTGGCTATTGAGGTGGTTTGCGATTTCAGGACCGATGCCGAGTGCGAAAACGAATTCGTGACTCTTCCAGGAAACCCTGTTTTTTTCCGTTCACCTATTATTCCAGGTATTGGATACGATAGGTATTTTCACGATCTATTTAAAACAGTCGATGATCCAGGAGAAGTGGTTGAGAAAATGCACGAAATTTTAGTGGATTTCGTGATAAATGTTGGTTCTAATTATAAGGTGTTCTTTGAATCCCTTTTTGGTAGTCAGGGTAAAACTTTATTGATGAACTGTTCTGCCGGCAAGGAAAGGACGGGACTAGCCGCGGCTTTATTACTTTTGATGTTGGGAGTTCCGAAGGAAAGGGTGATGTACGATTTCATGCTTTCAAAAAAATATTTTCCATATGAGGGTGAACTTACCCGAATCTATGATAAATACGAGCTGGATCCAAATGACCCAAAGAGTAGACTTTTGGTGGATCCCCTTTTGAGGACCAGGGAGTCCTACCTTGCGGAGGTGCTCGCCTATATTCATAACAATTTTAGCTCAATACCGAGTTTTTTTAAGCAGGAACTCGATATATCTCAAGACAGCATTGAACATCTAAAACAAACATACACGATTTCAGAAAGCGGGTTTACTGCCTTGGCTAAAGGCTAATTAAGTAACGGCCGCCCGCGCTACCCACTACAGCAGAACCAGGGTATACGACCAGGGTAGAAGTGTGTTC
>CAZXQY010000034.1:0-24208 GCA_964642505.1 uncultured Gammaproteobacteria bacterium
ATTTCGGTAGTAATGCAGCTTTCTCTATTTGATGAAATTCACCTTTATAGGAAAGTTGTTTACCCTCCATTAAAGGTTTAATGATGTTCAATGAATTTTCGAACCGACTAACATGTCGCTCAAAGTCGAATCCGTAGGCTATGTGTTCAGAAACAAAGTCTCCTGCACCTAGACCGAAAATCAAGCGTCCTCCACTAAGTTCCATAATGTTATCTGCCGTGCGCGCGAGCAAAGCTGGGTTTCGAAAAGTGGTGTTGGATACTAACGTGCCGATTTTAATGGTCGATGTTTGGACAGCGATCGCGGCCGCTGTCGTCCAACATTCCCATTGTCCGCCTTTTATTCCTTCTAACTCCGCCGGTGGTTCAATTCCAATAGCCCGGAAGTCGATGAACGTTTCCCAGTAAAAATGATCTGTCAACCACACGCTATCGAGTCCCACAGCTTCCGCACGACGTGCGAAGGACAACGATTCGCTAAGTGTTGGGGTGACGCCTGCCAGGGAATCTGTCCAGATCGGAACGAGCACGCCGATTTTTAATTTGGATGGTTCCATAAGATTAATTGGTAACTGATTTTGTATTTCAATGTTGTTGGTTATTTCTGATTTATATTTCCACACTATTTGATTCAAAAAATGAATTAGTTCTTTCTTTTAGGTAATTTGATTTGTTTGCAGAGCTAACTATCTTCTGTGAAAGGAGAGAGCGACGCCTTATTTTTTATTACCTTTGATAATTGGTCAGTATTGAAACGAGCTCGTTTACGGGGTCCGCGCCCGAGGGCGAGCTCGGGTACCATAAGGTCGAATTCCTTCGCAATGCCTTCAGGATCAGAAAAGTAACCTAAACCGTAGGTGCCTTGGGTGTAGCCTAATAGTTCCTGCAGCTCTTCATCAAGATCTTTTGCTATATGTGGTGGACAGGATAAGAATTGATTTTCCTGCTGGCGAAGCCAAGCAAGGCAATACGTTAGGTTTAGCCCAATACGTGGTTGATTTGATCTGTTTTCTCCTCCGCTGTGCAAGACGGTTCCCGTATAAAGAAGGACCGAGCCCCGCGACATTTCCGCTTGGACGATTTCATCCTTTGTCGCATCGCGATCCCATGGCCAGTTTTGAGAGCCGGGTACGATTCTAGTAGCACCGTTTTCGGCAGTAAAATCCGTAATAGCCCATAAGGTATTGAACTGTGGTTCGATTTGCGGAGGGATATACGTGCCCCAGGCAAACCTGTCTCTGTGAATCAATTGCGCCCCTGCCCCTGGATAGATGGTAGTTGCTTGCGTAAGATGAAGTGTGAGTTTTTCAGTATACGGTCCTAGAAATTGATTGGCTAGGTTCAGAACGCGTTTGTCCAGTACGAAGTCGTGGCTGCCGGGGGTTCTAGCTATCAAGGCACCAGTCCTTCGCGTTTTCTGTCCTGTAAAATCATCGCGACCATACGGAGTGGCAGTAAGGAAAGGCTCAAGCTCTGAGGCAAAGCGGGCCAGATTCTTTTCTTCCGCTGCGTTGGTTAGGATTGCTCCCCCATCTTTTTTTATTGCATCAAGAATTTCTTCTAATGCTGCGTCAGGTTTAAAATATTTGAGAGACACGTTTTCCTCTTGAGGGTTTTTTTAACGATAACGCTTTCTCGCTGTTATTGCTACTTCTCAAGTAGAAAATATTTAGACTCTTCTACTGATTGATATCTTTCAATCAGTAGAACATTATTAGTTATGAAACATCCCGAATCGGGCTTATAAAACGGTTATTTTCGAGGACGAAGATAATTCTCACAATATATTTTTTCATAATGAAGTTCATGCCTCTTAAAGAGGTTTAGATTCGAGCGCAGTTATTTATATGAATCGTCGACTAATACTGCCATACAATATTTTTTTACCGATGTTGTATTAGATGATTGGAATTTCTTTCACCGTTAGATTTAAGGGGTTCTTATGTTCATAAATACTTTGTTAGTTCTAATAGGTGTCTTTCTAAGCTCTTATTATTTAAGTGATATCTATCTCTATAGATCAATCTAACTTTAAAAAAGTACTCTGTATTTCTCTGTATTAACTTAAATCAAAATAATTCTTTGAATGTTTTCGGCGAAGGCCCATGTTTAAAAGCCGGGTTCTAATATCAAGGTTGATCATTGAATAAAAGTCTCGGATAACCTTAGCAGCCCAATAAAATTTTTAATATTTTGTTCCTAAGGGCGACCTGCATCCAGTCTATTTCACTTCAAAATATTGATTATTCAATTTTGGAATTGGATTTGTCCTTCAAGAAGGTAAATAATTGTTGTTCTCATTTGGATCCTATTTTGGTAAACCTTAGCTGTTATTGCTATGGAAGATAGCAGGGTTAGCTTTATTAATTAAATAGTTAGAATGGAGGAATCTTGTGGCTGTTGAAGGAGTAGGACAAGGTGGAGGATTTCAGGCAGCAAGCGTCAAACCGGCTCGGCCGCCCGTAGAGAAACAAAAGTTAGCACCAGAACCAAAACCTGATTTAGCGGCAAAACCGCAACCGCCGCTGTCCCCTACGTCGGTCGACGTAAAGGTCTGATTCCTTATTAATTTCAATTTGGGCAAGTATTTGTTTTCTAAGAAAGGGACGTTGAGTTATCTACCGTAAGTCCAGCACTGCTTTTCTTATATCTCTGTGAATTGAACTGGATTTGTTTTTAAGAAGACGTTGTTGACTCTTAAGTAAACAGGTTTCGTTTTGAGAAACGATTGGTACCAGAACTAAATTTGAGCACGTGGTTTTAGACTGATAGAAACTAGGAAGATTTTATTTTCTTTCTGGTCGAAGGTTTGCGTGCTTAAATGACTTTTTCATTTCCTCTAAAGATAAGTGATTGTCTTTGTTGAGATCGATTTTGGTAAAGCGCTTTTCGATCCGTCGTCGCTGTAAGTTGAGAAATTCATCTTTAGACATAAGTCCATCAGAATTAGTATCTGCTTTTTCAAATTTATCGTCTAAAGTTCCGGATATTTTTTTTGGATACTCTGGATGGGCGGAGCAAAAGGGAGAAGCCACTAACAACATAAAAGTTAATCCTGTCAGGTTTATTTTAGAGCCATTCTTCATATCGATAAATTCCTTTTTAGTTGCCGACCGTTCCAAATACGTAGCATATGTTATTTATAATTACAGATTGATGTCTATTAGATTACAAATTTGTAATGGTGAACGCTGTCTTTTTGTAGCAGGTAACAGAATGATGAAGCAACGCTTTTCTAAGCGAAGTGACTGCGGATATTTTTGTACGTTTTAAACGATGCTACTATTGGTGGATACAACCTGTTCACCGATATCTATTAGGATTCTAACGAGAAGCTAAGGACTGTACATCCGACGGCAAAAATTGGCAAGTCGGCTGTATAGAATTCGATTTTCCCTGGTCCTTTAGCCGCGGCAGCGGTTGCGATTAGGGTCCGGATTTCAAATCCGCCTTGCCCAGCATTTTTGTATACTTCGCTGTCAGTATATGACAGTAACTCATCTTTTCTTTGTCTTGTAAGTTGATCGAGAAAGCGTCGATCCCAAGTTTCGTTGATTTTACCTGAGTCGGGTGTTGCCGGCCAATGAGATATCCCACCTGTACCGATGATTGCGATTCTTTCTTCTAGGCTATCACAAACTACTCTAAGGGCCTCGCCAAAAGACCATACTCGATGTAAGGGGGAAAGGGGTGGGCCTTGACAATTTATGTTTACAGGCACGACTGGTAATTTATAATTTGGAGTCAAGAAATGTAGGGGAACCATTATCCCATGATCGAATTTCCATTCTTCAGCATAAGATACATCCACGTGATGGAGAATTTTTTCTATAATCGAAAGACTTAAATTGGCATTTCCTGGTATTACGACCGGAGGAATTTTTAGCCAGTCCGGGTCTTCGATTGGACCGTAGTATTTGTCAGACGCGCCTATGCAGAAAGTCGGCATATTATTCATAAAAAAGTTTGCGAAATGTTCCGCTCCTATTACCAAAATTGCATCCGGTTGGGTGTCTTCTATACTTTTTCTCTGTGTTTCTAGATGTTCGTAAAAGCGATCTCTTAGCTCGATATTTTCGACAAGATTCGCCCGACCAGTTATACCGGGAGCGTGACTTACCGCACCAGCGTATACCAAGCTCACTTGTCCCGGTCCTCTTTGGTGAACTTGAAACCCTCACCTGTCATGGCATAGATTCCTGCTCTGACTGGACCATGAATTCTTACTCCTTCTCGCATTTGCTCGAGATAGTCAAACCACTCTATTCCAAGGAAAGCGGCGAAGTGCATAAGTATTTGGCCGTTCACTCCCAACACATAAAGAAGACCAATATCGCCATTAATTAGGGCTTTTAGCTCGTCTTGAGTTAGTTCATATTGAATCAAAAATTTTTCCGAATCTCTCTTATATTGTGTTTGTAAAGACGGTTCTCTATTAAGTTCAAATAAAACCTTTTGCGTTTGATAAAGGCTCATAATTTCCCCAAAGTAGGGACTCGGTGCGTGTCTAGCGATAGACAGATATTTTTTGTTTCCATATAGAAATCGAAACTATAGTCACCGCCATCTCTACCTATGCCGCTGTTCTTCATCCCGCCAAACGGAGACGGGAGGTGGCGGTTATTTTCCGAATTCACCCAGATCATGCCAGCTTCTATTGCTCTGCACATTCGTTGACTTCTGCCTAAATTCGATGTCCAGATATAAGCGGCTAGGCCATATCTGCTGTTATTTGCGATTTCTATCGCTTCATTTTCGTCTTCAAAAGAAATAATAGACAGTACAGGACCAAATATTTCGTCTTGACTAATTTTCATTTCACTTGTTGCGCCGGTGAATATAGTGGGATTTACGAAATTTCCTTCTTCCAAATTTTTAGCGCGGTTACCACCTTCGAAAATTTCAACACCTTCTTTCTTGGCCAAAGATATAAAGTTCATCACTTTTGTCAAATGTTCTTTGTGAATCAACGGGCCTATCTCTGTTTCGGGGTTAAGGGGGTGTCCCATTTTGATCGTTTTAATTCGTTCAGTCAGCTGTGCTATAAATTTTTCTTGGATCGTTCTTTGAATTAACAATCTACTGGAGGATGTACACCGTTCTCCATTTAAACTGAAGATCATGAATATGACGGCATCTAAAGCTCTTTGGAGGTCCGCATCTTCAAAAACGATCACGGGATTTTTACCCCCTAACTCAAAATGAATTCGTTTTAGTGTATCAGAGCTTTGTCTCATGATTGCCCGCCCTGTATCAGTCCCACCAACGAAAGAAATCGCTTTTATATTCGGATCCTCAGAAAGAAATTTTCCGGTCGTCTCTCCGGCGCCGTTTACCAGATTAAGCACTCCATTAGGGAGACCTGACTCATGAGCTATTTCACATAGGAGCATAGCGCTTAGTGGAGACCATTCAGCTGGTTTGTGGACGACGGTACAGCCGGCCGCTAGTGCTGGTGCTATTTTCCAAGTCGAGAGCATAAAGGGGGTGTTCCAAGGGGTAATAACACCAACGGGGCCAACTGGAGTGCGGGTCGTATAATTGGTATGATCGCTTGCTTGCAACGCCAACCCGTCTCTTGCCCCACCGGCTAAATCTGCAAAAAATCGAAAATTTTCAGCTCCTCTAGCCGCGGCTTTAGTCATAAATCGAATGGGTTGTCCGGTATCGTAACTTTCAATCAGGGCAATATCTTCAGATTTTTCTTCTATTTTATCGGCAATTGAATGAAGTAAATCGCGGCGACTTTTGCCTGACACTTTTTGCCATTCCACAGACGCTTTTGTCGCTGCTAAGCAAGCTCTTTCTACGGTTTTTGCATTACCTTCAGAAATTTCGCCTATTACTTTATTGTCTATTGGTGTTCGGTTTGAAAAGAAACCAGAGGTAGGGTCTATAAAGTAGTCACCATCTATGAAATGGCCTAGAGGACGTTCTTGAAAACGTCTTGTTATTAAATCGACCTTTTTCGTATTTCTATCTAGAGTCATTTTTTTGTTTCGAAGACTAGCTCCACTAACCGGTGCCTCTACGTTTTAAATGATCCCGAATATTTCCTTTTCTGAAGCTCAGTTCTGGATCAATTTCCTGTATTTCGAACGATATAGCGAGGGGCTTTTTTTTAAGTAGAGTGTCGAGGTAGGTGGTCAAGGATTCAAAAATAGATTCGGCTGCCTTTTTTTTTGTGTCCATTGAGCGACCGTGTCTTATTCGAAGAGTTACGTGCACAAAAGAATTGTCGGGATGTCCGTCAGCTATACAAAAAATGTCTCGCTTTGCTATTCGAGTTCTAAGGCCTGCCATCGGAAAATCCTTTATTTCGGAAGTAGTAGTGTGCAAGCAGGAAACTAATCGAGGTAAATCTAACTCCTTTTCGATATTGGATGAGTGTTCTATTATTAAGTGAGGCATAATGTCCCTTAAGACTAACAAACTAGTTATTTTAATGTGCTTCTGAGTATACTTCGAGTGATAACAACGTCAAGGCGTAGTGGAAATCCGATGCTGAAAAAAAAACTTGCCAAGATAAAGGGCTCTTGCCCTCCTATAGTGACTCCTTTTTCCGGGGGGGTAGTTGATTATGAAATTTTTGAAAAACTATTGAAGTACCATCTTGATAAAGGTTCCCATGGGGTGTTGATTAATGGGACTACGGGGGAACCTTCGACCCTTACGGTAGAAGAAAGAAATCGTTTGGTTGATATCGCGATCGAAACAATTTCTGGTCGTATTCCCGTTGTTGTAGCTACTGGTTCTCAATCTTTTTCGGAGACTGAAAAGCTCACGAAGCATGCGGTTAAAGCGGGTGCGGATGCTTTATTAATAGTTACTCCTTACTATATTAAGCCCCCTCAGAGAGGGCTTGTAGAGTATTTTACAAAATTATCTTTGTTTCATGACTTGCCCTGGATGATATATCACATTCCTGGTAGGGCTGCTGTAAACGTCGATTTGGAGACTCTGTCAGAAATAAAAAGAAGATGCGATAATTTCGTTGGTATGAAGCATGCGTCGAGTGACCTCGGTTTTGTAAGTAGTTGTCTTAAAACGCTAGGATCGGATTTCAAAATTTTTGTCGGGCTGGAAGAACTTTCTTTTCCGATGATGTCGATTGGGGCGTGCGGTCTTATGAATGCTGTCGGGAATCTTTGTCCGGATATTTTGGTTTCTTTAGTGGAAGCGGTGTGGAATAACGATCTAGAGTTAGCTAGAAAAGAGCATGATAAGTTGTTTTTGCTAAATCGCTCTGTTTTTTTTGATACTAACCCTATTCCCATAAAATATATGATGAAAAGGATCGGCCTTATTCCGTCCAACGAACACAGGTTGCCCATGGTTTCTGCGGACAAAGAGTTGGAAAGGCGTCTGGACCAGGTTTTAAAATCTACAGGACTTATCTAGGTTTCGGTGATGAGATTTTCTAGCTTTATTGTCGATGGCAGGGAAAGTTTTGGTGCCGTTCTAGATTCTGGCATAGTGGATTTAGGTCGTAGACAGCTCAAAATTAGAAATTTAAAGCATGCTATTGAATCGATACGTTTGGAGGAGCTTTGGGAAATTGCCTTGGCATCTAGCATAGACTATGCAGGTTCAGAAGTTCAATTTTTGTCACCTATTCCGAATGCCGGTAAAATAATCTGTATCGGTGTAAATTATAAAAATCGAAATGCTGAATATAAGGATGGTTCTCAAGAAGCGAAATACCCGAGTGTTTTCATGCGCGCCAAAGAGTCTTTGGTGGGCCATAAACAGTTTATAGTCGAGCCTCTGGAATCTAGTCAGTTGGATTATGAAGGGGAGATAGTTCTCATTATAGGTGCGTCGGGTAGACGTATCCCGGCTGAGTCGGCTCATCGCCATATCGCAGGATTAACTTTGATGAACGAGGGTTCTGTCAGAGATTGGATGCGTCACTCCAAGTTCAACGTAACTCAAGGCAAGAATTTTGCTAAATCGGGCAGTTCAGGGCCTTGGTTAGTTACGCCCGAATCATGCGATCCATTGAAAACGTTAAAGATTAAGACCCGGGTAAATGGGGAAACTCGACAAAGCGACACGACTGCAAATCTTATTTTCTCATTTGCTTATTTGATCCAGTACCTGTCTACTTTTTATGAACTTAAGGCGGGTGATATGATAGCGACCGGAACTCCAAATGGAGCCGGAGCTCGCTTGAATCCTCCTAAGTACTTGAAGTCGGGCGATGAAGTTGAAGTTGAAGTTGAAGAAATAGGGATGCTAAAAAATAAAATAATATCCGAAAAAGAGCACAGCGATTCGAAATCGCGCTGAGCTTATTCTTTTTTGAGCATATCGTCTATTTTTGCCATCATTTCATCCTTTGGATAAAGATCGAAGTATATATTCGACATAATATTTGGAGGGCCGAAGAAGAAGCGTTCGTATAGAGTTTGTCGGCCGGCAAAGGCAGAAATCGATACGTCATTAGCCAATCGGAAAAGAGCTATCCTATCTTTGCTAGACAAATTGATGGTCTGGAAATATTTTTCGATGTCTTCCATTATGTCATTATTGAGATCGGCCTCACAGGGAGTGGCAACAAGTGAGCTCGATCCTAATGTCTGCACTATTTCTATTAGTCTCGGATACATTTTTGGGAATAAATTTCTGGATGTATCAAGGGGTCGTCTAAGTGGGACGTAGTTTCCCCACTGGTCCGCTTCAGCTTGCTGCTCCGCCGAGAATCGGAATGCCCGAATTGTTTCTGTTATCCACATTGCTTCTGCGATTTGTCCTTTCACCACTGAATCTTTGTCTTTACCGGTAGCTTTCGCCATAGCACATAGTAAGCCTACAATAAATTCGGATTTCGCAAGTTTGCTACAAACTACTTGATGCATCATGTGGGTAACTGCGTGTGTTTCAGCGAAAGCTCGATTGCATAATAGTGGGTCTTTGTACATAAATATCCTTTCCCAAGGAACAAGTACGTTGTTGAAGGTCACCACAGCATCCATTTCTTCAAATCTAGACGCAAGGGGTGCGTCATAGAAAGATTTTCCAAGGTCGTACGAATCTCGGCATATTAGTCGCACGCCGTTGGTATTTATAGGGATGGCAAAAGCGAATGAGAAATTAATATTGTCTTTGGAGGCAGTAAGCAATGAAGAAGGGAAGACCTCTATTTCGTCTGCTATGGGCCCTAGTGTTGCCAGTAGGCGGGCTCCTTTTACAATAATCCCAGCGTCAGTTTCCTTGACAACATGAAGCGCCACTTTTTCGCTTAATTTACCATCCTTATATTGTGCATGGTTGAAGGTAGGGTTGATTAGCGTGTGCGTTAACACCCTGTCGTTGCTCTTAGCGTATTCGTAGTAATCGAGCATGTGCTCTTTAAAGTTTTCTCCGTTTTCAGATAAGAAATCGGCGGCCCCGGCAAATGCCGTAAGAGAGGCGTTTTTATAGTCGGGTGTTCTCCCGAACATGCCCCCAGACCAAGTTGCGCATTCGTAAAATGCTCTACCTCTTTTTTCTACGTCTACCTTATTTTTGGGGATAAGAAAACTCATCCCGTACCGCTTACCGTCTTTATCCGTGTGGGTTAGCAACTCGGTTAAATCATTATCATGTTGTTTGTCTATGAAATGAGCTAGGGTTTTAGCCACTCTCCCAATCGTGGCGTGGTCGGTGACATCAGGTATTTTCTCACCAGACAGCCAGATGTCCCTTTCGTCTTGTAGCTCAACTAGATACTGCGCGCCCGTGCGTATACCGTTTCCTAAGGGCAGGGTCATATATTTTTCATCCTATTACGAAACTTTCAAACATAACGCATATACTTTTGACACTCCTGCTAATCATACCTAAATTTTTTAAGAATGGATTACTTTAGTTCCTATTTTTTACTGAATTGACTATCGTCTTTGTATGCAGCTTTGAATTTCTTTTACGGAACACAAAATATAATTCGATTTCTGATAATTGTTTATTCTGATCTATTTGTAGAACTTGTGATAAAGGGACTATCGAAGGGTTTATTCCTAATCAAATAGTCTGATAATTGATAGCGGTGTTTGATCGTCCGCAGAGGAGCTTGCACTATGGAAAATCTAGTATCCTTTTTACATCTCCCCTGTCTGCTAGAGGTCTACCAACGTCTGCACACAAGCTAATCGCTTCTTGCACTAGTTCTTTGTTTCGAGGGGTTTTTTGCCCGGAATAGTCTTCGAGACCTACTCGCAGATGGCCACCACATCTGAGTGCGGTTTCGGCTATATCGGAAGCTATCACGTCTCCTCCGAGTACGGCTATTCCCCAGGGTAGTGCGATCCCATCTAAAAGTTCCAAGTACGCCTCAAGAGCTGTTTGAGTAGGTGGAAGGCCGAAAATCAGCTGTTCGCCGAAATATAATTTTATGAAAGCTCCGCGCGGCAGGCTTCCATTTTGCCAATAAGCGAGTACTGTCCGAAGAAATCCAGGTTCAAAAATAGAGATGCTTGGGGCAAGTTTTTTTATTTTCGCTAGACTAAAAAGACGTTCTATTTCCTCATAACTGTGGTCATACGTTATTCCTTTAGGAATTCCTTTGGAATTGATTATACCGATATTGGTGGAACCGGGGTCTAAATAGGCCATCTGAAGATATCCGGCATCGGCGAGTATTTCTTGATGCTTCCAGCGATCTTCTGTCGATCCCCCCCAGTTCGCCGTCGGGTACAGCAAAGCATCAGGATAGACCGCTAGAATTTTCTCGTAAATGCCCCTGGATTTTTGCGCCATTATTTCTGGGGCGCGTTCTGCTTCGGAGTCACTTTCTAGACGATCATGTTGATGGACGATTTGTGCTCCAAGTTCGAGACAATCTAAGGCGTCCTTCACTATTTCTGTTTGCGAAATGGGGACGTAACGGTTCTCTCTTTTTTTTGTAGAACCGTTTAGAGCAACCTCGATAATCACAGGTTTATTTTTTTGCATGACTAGATGATCTCAAATCTCTCTCTTAAATCAAGCAAAAGTGCCTCTCTACTGAATGGTTGCTTTTTAAGGAGGATCGTTTTAATTTCCCCCGCTTGGCCTTTAGTAGCGTCTTCTACATTCGTATGCTGATGACAGTAGTATTTGTTTAGAAATGAAAAAATTTCTGGTTTCTTCATCGTAGAGGGTAAGAAACGAATCGGGAAACGCTATTTCGTATCTGATGCCGTCGTTCATGATAGTAGACGAATTGTATGTAGTCCAAAAACGTTTCAGTTCTAGAGGATGCTTTGCAGCTACTAGGCGGCTCCCATCCCACCTGAGAGTACAGACCCTTTGTCCACTCAAATCAACCCAGTAGCCTTTTTTATTTGTCTCTCTAGTAGGTTTTGATCCAGTGAGGCTATCCCACAGTTCTTCTAAATCTGCATAAGCTGTTGAATATATAAAAATGAGTAACGAGGAAATTACAATTCCCAACATAATGTTTTTTTGAAATCTCGTCATCTCATTTATTCTTCTTATACTTCAGTAAAAGAAGCCTTTAGAATTTAGACCTCATTTAGATCTATTGCTTTTAAAAGGGTAGAAGGGGTCACTCAAATCAGGTTTTTGAAAACCGCAAGATTCTGTGACATCGTGCCAATACCCTTGAGTGATCGCCTCTTTCCATACAAACCAAAACTCTAGTTCCGTCTTACTACTGTACGTAGAGCAAATGACGGGAATCATTGTGCCAAAGTATTCTTGCGTAATACGGTGATGCTTCTTGTGTCTCCACGCTGCTTCGAAAATTGAAACGTTTAAGCCATACCAACGAAAAAGTTGTTCTTTCTCGACTGGAGAAAGATTGTCTTCGTTTGTTTGGCCTTTTAGCAGAAGAATTGCTGTGTCTTTCTCGAGACCTTTTAAGAATAAACTATTAAGGTCCGAAGCCACACTGTTCAAAGCCACTGCCTTGACTGAGTCTGTGTCTGGTTCACTTGATAACCGACATAGAACAGGGTAATGATGACTGTGATAGCACTAATTACCTCAGCCCATTCGACTATCGTTCTTGGTCTAAATGTTTTCATTGTCAAATAATCTCAAATCTCTCCTTTAAATCAAGGGAAAGAATCTCGGGTTTAACGAATATTTTTTATTCGGCCAGTATTTTTATCAGTTAACACTCAATTAGTTAAGGTTTTTCGCGACTTCTATTTCCTTGAGAAGAAAGAGCCTCGGATTGGCTGATGTGATATAACCGAAATATGGAAAAAAATGAAGAAATTGTTAGACAAGCCATGCAAGTGATTTGGAATGACGGTGATATTTCTAGGGTCGATGAATTTTATGCTAAAGATTTTGAGGCCGATTATCCGATCACTGATTGGGGTTTAGGTTTGGAAGGAGTTTCTGCATTGGTAACTCAAGTTCACAGAGATTTACCAGGTTACGCAGAAGAAATAGTTGAGCTGATCGATGCTGGAGATAACGTTGTGGTTATGCTTTCCATTAGTGGATGCCATCCAACTACAAAAGAGCACATCAAATTTAGAGATGTTACTATTTTGACTTTAAAAAATGAAAAGATAGTTCACCAAAGAGGACTGAGTGATCTTTTATCTCTTTACCTTCAGCTAGGGGCGATCGCACTTCCTTTGTCTTAAGGTAAGATAGGTTTCGAAAAATCTTGAGAGGCCAAAAATATATTTCTGAAGAAAGAAGCTAATAACCAATGGGGTAGGAAAGTTGCAAGAGGTGCTAGTAACTGGTTTTAAGATAGCGGAGAAAGAAGTTAAACTTCCCAGTCTAAATACTCTATATCAATTCTGGACGGCTTATTTACTTTAATGCTACTTGCATCCAATTGGTTAGTCGCATATCGAAAGATGATGCTAGTTCGCTTTCTCGATTACCTTTTGTTTCATAATGTGGTCTAATTTCCTTCAATGAAAGATTATTTAATTTGGTGGGAGCGATGTATTCGTATATAAAAATCTATAATCAAGAAAAGCATATTTTGCGGATTTAAATGCGTTAGTGAGGCCGAGAGATTTAGATGAGTGAATTCGTTTTTCTGACGGTAGAGGGAGACTCTTTTTCTAGAGGTCTTGCCCATGGAGAAGCATTTCGGCAGGCCATTTCCGAAAGCTATGAATTTTACGTTAGTAAGCTGTTTGCCGATCAACAAATGTCTATCAGCGAGCTAGAGTCCTACGCATTAACTATCCGATCGATAACACAAGAATATGCTCCGGATTGTGCCGACGAAATAGAAGGAATTTCTGTTGGCGCTCAGCTAGAGCCTTGGAAGGTTTTTTTACTGAATGGGCGAACAGAAATCCTCAACAGCAAGGTCGGGGAATGCACTACTCTGTACTTTAAAGATCACGCGATACTTGCTCAAAACTGGGATTGGTTAGAAAATTTAGAAGCCCTCTCAGTGATAATACATCACAGAAGGAGCAATCGGCCTGACTATATTACTTTCAGTGAAGTCGGGATGATCGGGAAAATTGGAATGAATCAAGCAGGCCTGGGAGTTGGGCTAAATATTTTATTTTGTCCTCACGAATTGAGTGGGCTACCCACGCACATCACATGTAGAGATGTGCTGGATGCTACCTCATTAGAAGCTGCTCGTCAGAGGCTTCTCGATTCGGAGATGGGGAAAGCTAGCCATATTCTAATCGGAGACAGCTCTGGCTCATGCGCGTCATTTGAATTTGTGGGTCAAACTCGTCACGAGGTTGTAATTGAACAAGAAGCATTTCTTCATACTAACCATTGTATAGCCGCGGACGCGAGTAATTCGGTAGTGGGCCTTGCGAACTCTCGGGAAAGGTTTTCCTGGGCGAGCGAATTAATCCACTCTGAAGAGAAGCATAATCTAGCTGCCGCAAAAAAGATTCTGCTTTCTAGAGTGCCTGGTCCCTCCGCAATAAACAGACCTTATGTTGAATCCGAAGCATGGGAGGGTTATAGAGTTGGCACCTGTGCAACAATCCTCATGGAATTGAAGCCGCGGATTTTCCATGTCAAACGAGGACCTGGAGCTCTGAGTGGATTTGTGAGTTACGGGCTATAGTCTGTCCATGAAAGAACTTTCGTTTTAAAAATAGCGTACTAATTCTCAAAAAGACGAAAATTTCTATGGCGAGTTTTAGCAATTTAGTTATACTAAAAAAAAATCTTGGAGATGATTATGTTTTCTCATGTGATGCTTGGTAGTAACGATATCGACCAGTCAAAGAGTTTCTATGACGCTTTACTTGGAACACTGGGCGCTAAAGCTGGAATTATTGATGACAAAGGACGACTAATTTATATGCACGATGATAGTATCTTTTTGTTGTCATTACCGATAGATGGCAAGCCAGCGACTTATGCAAACGGCGGTACGACAGGCTTTGCGTGTAGTTCAGTTGAACAGGTGAACGATTGGCATACCGCGGGAGTGGCTAATGGGGGGCAATCGATAGAAGACCCACCTGGAGTACGCAATAGCGGGATGGGTGATTTGTATCTTGCGTATCTGCGTGATCCGGCGGGAAACAAGCTCTGTGCTCTTCATCGGATGGCTTGAGGGATAAGATAAATATCAGTCGGTGAAAAATTCCGATAGGTGTCCTCTTTATTTTGTGAAGAGGAGGGGAAGTCAGGATTGGTAACTCTGTATGATGAAACCCCTCTTATATGTGAGGAGAAGAAGTCACTATCACTTTAACGCCATCTCTAGGTAAAGAGGTCTAGCATTCTCAAACCTAAACCGACAAATGGCCGAATCCAGGGATTACCATGATAAAAAAAATTCTTATCATGTGGGATTTCCATGAAAAACGATGATTTCTTTTCACCTGATAAAAGCAAAGCGACGTCTTCCGCCAGAACCGTTGATAAGGCAACGCCATGGCCACCATAGCCTAAAGCATACCAAATACCTTCTCGGCGGCCCACATGTGGCATCGAGTCAAACGTCATACCCAGTTGTCCGGACCAACAGTGAGAAATCGATTGCGTCTCCAACGCCGGGAACATCGATACCATATCTTGCCGCAGAATTTTAGCGCTTTGGTTCAGGCTCTGATTGGGCGAGATTGTTGTTCTCCCACCAAATAGCATGCGTCCATCCTTAGTAATTCGAAAATATTTGAGAAACCATTTGGAGTCGTAAAACAGTCTTGACTTAGGTGAAATTTTTTCTTGCAGAGCGCGGGAAAGGGGGTCCGTGGCAATAATGTAGCTACCGACTGGGAGTACTCTTCTTTGAATACTGCCAACAAGATTCCCAGTGTAACCGTTGGTAGCAATTAATATTTCTTGGGCAGTTACCTTGCCTTTTTCTGTATAGAGTATCCATTTCCCAGATTGTCGTTCTACTCTTAGAACGCCCGTTTTGGCGCACAAGATAACACCGACTCGCAAAGCCGCTTCGGCTAAACCTCTTACCCATTTACCTGGATGCAAGCCCGCGCTCGTCTTATCTATAACACCCCCAAAGTAACAATTGGTTCCTATCTCTTCCTGCAGATCGAAACGGTCCACATTTTCTCGACTATACAGAAGGTGCTTGTCTAACCACTCAGATTCTTGACGCATGTGATCATAATGTCGAGGTTTACAGGCTAAATAAACAGACCCATTTTGTTCGAAGTCGCAATCTATTCTTTCTTCAGCGATGATATTCTTTATCGACTCGATTCCTTGCAAAGATGCGTTCCATAGAGCTTTGCCTATCTCTGTTCCGTATTTTGCCACGACGGCGGAGGCATCTTTTTTTAAGCCCACTAAGGCTTTTCCTCCATTTCTTGATGATGCTCCTGAACCGATTGGACCGCTTTCGAAAACGGCGGTTTTAATGCCTAACGTTTGCAAACGTCGAGAGGCGATAAGGCCTGTATAGCCTCCCCCGATAACAGCCACGTCAACGGTACTTGGGCTGCTTGGATTGGTTCCAATGGACAGCGGGATCGGGGCTTGTTCTTGCCACAATGGTACGGTTTTCATTATTAGAGTTTCTGGATTCCTTTCTGTTTGTGAGGCGCCAATAAAATTTCTCCCATCATGAGGAGCCTTAGTGTACGTTTTTTCACGTCACTTCTACTAACTGATTTTTATCTGATTAAATTCCTGTATATTCTCCTAATATATTCCTGAATTAGATAATTCGGCAAACAAATTATTTTATTCTGAAAATATTTGGTGAATTTCGAGAACTAAGCTCCCTTGTGGAAGGGAGACCCTAGATTGCTATAATATGCACAGAAAATTGAATTTGTGCGCGAGGGTGGTGTCATGTTCGATCTAGTAATAAGAAACGCTACGATAGTCGATGGATCCGGAAAGCTAAGTTTTACGGGTGATGTCGGTGTTGAGGGAGATAAAGTGGCGTTTGTGGGTCACAAAGCCTCTAGGGGAAAACGTGAGATCAACGCCGAAAATCTACTGTTGCTACCCGGCTGGGTAGACGTCCATACGCATTACGACGGACAAGCCACTTGGGACCAATATCTAACCCCGTCCTGTTGGCATGGAGTCACGACCGCGATAATGGGTAATTGTGGAGTCGGTTTCGCTCCCGCAGATCCCTCAAAGAGGCAATGGTTGATCGGGTTAATGGAGGGTGTAGAAGACATACCTGGATCGGCATTGGCAGAAGGAATCAAATGGGAATGGGAAACCTTCCCGGAATACCTAGATGCTTTGGATTCGATGCCACGAGCAATGAATATAGCCGCCCAAGTGCCACATGGACCTGTGCGAGCTTATGTAATGGGCGAAAGTGGGGCGCGAGATGTTTCGGCAAATCAAAAGCAAATGGAAGAGATGTCTAAAATAGTAAAGGAAGCACTTGTACAAGGTGCCTTAGGTTTTACGACTTCCAGGACAGTTTTACATCGTTCAATCGACGGTGAAGTAGTACCTGGAACAAACGCGGACGCTGTAGAACTATTAACTATTGCAAAAGCAATGGGTAGCGTGGGAAATCCTGTTTTCGAGGTGGCTTCTGATTTGGCACCAGAATCTGAAGAGTTAGGGTGGATGGAAGATATAATAAAAACTGGTTGTAAAGTCACATATGCCTGTGTCCAAAATGACATAGATCCCATCCAGTGGAGACGGCTACTTAGTCACGCGGAAGATTTCCCTGGCCAAGTCTACCCACAAGTAGCTATTCGGCCCCCAGGTGTTCTTATGTGCCTTGAAGGGACCCACCCCTTCTCTGGAAGAAGCACCTACAAATCATTCGCGCATATGCCCTTGAACGACAGGGTTGCTCGTATGAAAGACCCAGAAGTTAGAAGAAAGATCTTAGGAGAAGCAACTTCTAACGCGAATTCTCTTTTAAGACTCTTATTTATGGAGGGGAAAGAAATAAGTTCCACCATCGGCGACTATAACAGGATTTTTGTACTGAACGATCCCCCTGAATATGAGCCCGACGCTAGCCTGAGCGTGGCGGTAATGGCTGAGAATGCCGGCTGCAGTGCTGAGGAAATGGCCTATGACTTGCTTCTCAAGGAAAAGGGCCAGGCCTTTCTCTACTCCCCGCTTTTTAATTACGCATCTGGTAACTATGATGATGCTAGGACAATGATGCTTGATGCCAATACCATCGTAGGCATCAGTGATGGCGGCGCACATTGTGGAATGATATGTGATGCTAGTGCTCCGACTTACCTTCTTCAGCACTTCGTTCGAGAACGAACTCGAGGTCCGCGCATAGGTCTCGAACAAGCGGTCAGGCTGCAGACATATGATACAGCTAACCTCTACGGTTTATCTGATCGTGGTCTGATAAAAGAGGGTATGAGAGCGGACATCAATTTAGTTGACTTCGATAACCTAAAGCTTTGTGTTCCAGAAATGGTTTTCGATTTACCTGCTTCGGGACGCCGCTTAATACAGAAGGCTACCGGTTATCAAGCCACTTTTGTAGGAGGTAAAATGACCTTTGAAAATGGCGAGCCAACTGGATTGCTTCCGGGCAGGCTCATCCGAGGGCCTGTAAATATATAATAAAGGAAGGAGGCAGATACCATGACTTGCTTAGTAGTGGCTGATTTTACATTCAAAGAGGAAGAAGCTGACAACATGGCAGATAGATGGCGGGCACTCTTTCCGGACACTCGTGGC
This sequence comes from uncultured Gammaproteobacteria bacterium, assembly GCA_964642505.1. GTDB lineage: Bacteria > Pseudomonadota > Gammaproteobacteria > TMED69. The sequence goes on from CAZXQY010000034.1 coordinate 18,057, forward strand.
TATCCCGGTTGTATAGACCTTTCTGTTTCGAGAAATCAAGACGATCCAAATAAATTCGTCATTATTGTGGTGTGGGAATCTCGGGAGCAAGCTGAAAACTATCTGAATTGGAGGAGTGATCGGGGCGATTTAGAAAATTATTCTAAATGGGTCACCGAGGAACCGACAATCCGTTTTTTCAATAAGTTGGGATTGTGAAATTAACAAACCGCTAGTCGTTCGAAAAGATTTCCGGTGGGTCATCTGTTTTTTTTCAGAAGGTGTGGGCGGCTTAGATCAATAACTCCACACATAATCCTCCCTCCCTCCCATAATAATCTGTTGACTTTAAGAACTAACCCCTATTTTTTGTTATACCCATAGTTTTCTTTACCTAACTACAAGCTATACTTTACGCTGCCGTAAGGACAAACAGGTTTGGAGTGCACAACCCGTAAACAAGAGGAATCTGAAAGATGAAGGACAACCAAATCGAAAGACTTGCCTATTCTGGTGGATTGCTAGGAGTTTTATTTGGTAGTTCTAAAGACAAGCTGCAATCGAAAGTGGAAGAAATGAATAAAGCTGGTTGGAATCTGCATTTCATTCATCGAGATGAAGTTAATCTTGTGATTATATTACTCCGATGGGTGCTGTTAGCCCTAACTTTAGGCTTGTGGACAATAGGTTCCAGTGATTTGTTGGTTTTCGAGAAAAGTGTGAAGTCTTAAGTTTATCAGGAGTTACTAAAAGGCGCGCATTTTCCCGTGTATTTAAGAAGACGCAAACCTTTTTCTGGTTAAACTCGGCAGTTTTAGCCTCTGAATTCTCTGTCTGTTTAAGGGAATACGGAAACATATTCTTACTGAGGGCTTCTTTTTTTGGACGCTTGTCCTTAGTATTGAAATAAGTAAATATTGGCTGAATGGTTTTGGGGTCTTGTATCGCCAAAACAAGAAGTCAGGAAGACCTTTTGAAATAATTACCAAAACTAAATGAGATTGTCGAGGGGAGATAGAAATGGCCGCAATAGAACCGTTGTTTGGAGAACCTTCAAAAAATGTCCGTATAGCCAACTGGGATCCTACGCCCAAGCCAAAGTTGGGACCGATGGGAGCGGAATGTGATTTCAACGAAGAAGAATCTTTAATTGTAGAGAATTTACGAAGGTTCGCGGAAAACGAAATGAGACCGATTGGCCAAGAACTCGATCGTATGGATCCAGAGGCAGTAAAGGCTCCGAATTCGCCCCTATGGAAAATGTACGAAAAGTTTGGGGAGCTTGGAATATCGGTAGATTGGTTTGTAGAGATGGAACCCAAACAAAGAGCGAAGATTTCTTGCCTGTTTTACGAGATTCTCGGCTGGGGGGATGCAGGCTTGGCGATATCGATTGGAGCTTCAACTCTTCCAAGATATATTTCTAGATTATTTGGGAACGATTATCTGGCCGAACTATGTGGAGACGATAAAATTGGCTGTTGGGGTATAACTGAGCCCGATCACGGAAGTGATTCGTTAGATGTGGATCAAAAGGCAGCCCATGTCACCGGGAAATATGGTCAACCCAATTGCGTGGCTACGCTAAAATCAGATGTTATCTTGATAAACGGACAAAAATCTGCATGGGTTTCTAACGGAACCATAGGTCAGGTTTGTATTTTGTTCTGCGCTGCCGATACGGGTGCGGGTGCAGATCCGAAACATGGGGCATGCATTATTGTTCCTTGTGATTCCGCGGGAGTATCAAAAGGGAAGCCGTTAGATAAAATGGGTCAGAGGGCACTTAACCAGGGTGAAATATTTTTTGACAATGTTGAACTCCCGGTTGAAAATCTGCTGGCCGGACCAGAGAATTTCCAACGGGCAGTCTACGCCATCCATACCGAAGCTAATGGGCTGATGGGAGCTACTTTTACAGGTCTGGCGCAGAGGGCATATGAGCTAGCCCATCGGTACGCACATGAACGAAAACAAGGAGGGGCTCCATTGGTGCGCCACCAAAACGTGGTTTATAGGTTATTCCACATGTTCCGAAAAATCGAAGCTAGCCGAGCTTTAACTCGAAGAGTCATTGAATACAATATGGTGTCAGAACAGCCAGCGCTCCATGCTGGAATGACTGCAAAAATCACCGGTACTCAAACCGCTTTTGAAGTGGCAAACGATGCTCTGCAGATGTTTGGTGGGAATGGTATGACTAAGGAATATCCCATGGAAAAATTATTGCGTGATGCTCGCGCGTCATTAATTGAGGACGGGTGTAACGAAATTCTTGCGATGATGGGCGGATATGCGCTGGTTGATAAAGATCTGTTGTAGATCCAAATGAAGTGGATAGTTGGTAGCGCTCGAGGATAAGCGCGCATCGATTTGAAGATCTCTGCTAAGACCAAAAGGAGATTCTTGTGTTGAAAGAAATACATCTGAATGCTTTCACTCAATGTTCGATTTGCCATCATTCGAAGGGGCAATGGAAAAATCCTATGGACGGCTCTAGTTTCGGCTATAAGGATATTAATTATTGGGTCGATTTGGCTAAAACTTTGGAAAGAGGGTGTTTCGATTCGCTTTTTCTAGCTGATGTACATGGAACATATGGTGTGTACGGAGGGTCGCGCGACACTGCAGTGCGGCATACCGTGCAATTTCCAAGTAATGATCCTACTCTACCGATATCAGCAATGGCCTACGCCACGCAACATTTAGGATTTGCCTGTACCTACAGCACTACCTATTTTCACCCTTATCATACAGCGAAACTATTTTCTACTTTGGATCACTTAACTAAAGGTAGGATAGCGTGGAATGTAGTGACTTCTTATCTGGCGGATGGTAATGAGAATTTTGGGTTGGGTTCGCAGATGATGTCGCACGACGAAAGATATGATCGGGCAGAAGAGTATATGGATGTTGTTTACCAGCTATGGGAACATTCGTGGGAGGACGACGCCGCGATTAGGGATAGAGAGCGTGATATTCATAATGATCCTTCGAAGATTCACGAAATCAACTATGAGGGGAAGTATTTTCAAGTGCCGGGCCCCCATATGTGCGAACCTTCTCCTCAAAGAAGTCCAGTAATTTTTCAGGCTGGCAGTTCCGATAGAGGAATTCAATTTGCTGGGCGACATGCTGAAGGGGTTTTCGGAATTTATCCTTCTATTGAAGGTTGTAGGTCCTATGTCACCAAAGTCCGCGAGGCCGCAAAAAAAATAGGCCGAGAAAAAGATGATTTAAAAGTGTTTCCGGGAATCACTGTCATCGTAGATGAAAGCGATGAAGCGGCAAAAAATAAATTAGAAAACCTGAAAAAATATAGAAGCCCAGAGGGGGCGTTGGCGCTTTTTAGTGGATGGATCGGTATTGATTTAGCGGCTCTACCGTCTACTGACAATATAGCAGAAATGAAAACTGATGCGATCCAAGGATTGTTGAGCGCGCTAGTGGAGGTTGATTCGAATCGCGAATGGACGCTGAAAGACATTGGTGATCATATGTCGATCGGCAGCCTGATGCCTAAAATTGTGGGTAGTCCCTCTACTGTAGCCGACGAACTAGAGCGATGGATGGAGGAGACGGATTGCGATGGTTTTAATTTAGTCCCAGTAACTCAACCGACGGGGTTTTCGGACTTCGTGGATATGGTTGTTCCTGAACTACAACGCCGTGGTCGCCTACGCTCCAATTATAAAACTAGTACCTTAAGAGAACATTATTTCGGGGAAGGGAAAAAAAAATTATCAAAAGGCCACCCCGCTCATTCGACACTTCCTGAATGGAAATATAAACTAAAAAAGTAAAATGTAATGTAATGAGCCCCTGAGAGCTGAAGAGGATACAGATTCAGATAAGTAACCCCGCCTCGCCGAAAAATATAAAATTCCATCGTAAAGCTAAAAAATTCTACTTCTCTATATGTTTAGGTAAGAAACTAAAGTTATCGAATGGTTTTTACTTAGCTTAATATAAAGTGTAAAATTGCGATTTTTAGCGAAATTTAATTCGCTAATGTGTGTGTAAGTTGTATTGTCAATGTTTTCCTAGCTTTTAATAAATTGTAGCAACTAATCTGAATTAGAATGAGGGTGGATGGTGTATAAAGATAGAGCAACTGTGAGCTCGACTTGTGAGCAGACGATTATGGCACTACGTGATGCCATATTGGACTTTCGCTTTTTCCCCGGCGAGCGACTCAAAGAACGTGATCTCTGCAACCTATTAGGAGTTAGTAGAACTAGTGTTCGTGAATCTTTAAGGCATTTGCAAGCTGAGGGATTGATTGACATCGAACCTAATCGGGGTCCAATCGTCGCATCGGTATCGAAGAACCAGCTAATCCAAATCTATGAGTCTCGATCTATCATGGACAGTCAAGTGGTGGGTGCCTTTGTGAGTCGGGCTACCGACGAGGAAATCCGTTGGCTTAAAAAAAACACTGAAGAAGTTATCGAGTCGATTGGTTTGGATGGAGGGGTGCCCCACGTTGTCGTGAAATTGGTGGACAACTACTACGAGACGCTGTATTGGGGAAGTAGAAACGATTTCCTTTCAGGCTTCTCTCGTTCGTTACGAGCCAGAGTCCGCTATATTCGTGGTATGAGTCCGGTGTGCTATTCTCGTGACTGGGCTAGGAAATCCCGAGATAGTTATTTGAAGGTGATTGAATCTGTGGAGGAACGTGATTCAGAGGCTGCGATGGGAGCAGTCAGAGTGCGCATCGAAAACGCTAGAGGTATTGCCCTGTCTATTTTGGCTGAATATAGCGAGCACTCTTTATCGCGGGTTGGTCGATTGCCCGCTCATGCGTACGGCTGATCCCCTTAAAAATCAAGAGACAATTGATTTTTAAGGGTCGAAATAGGATTTTGTAAGTAAATATCGCTGCTATCAATTTATTCTTTTCATTCCGGAAAAGATTTCACTATTTGTCGACAAGTGCTTATATCTATACTTTTCATTTTTTATATAGTATCTCTCTATCAAATTCCGAGCGTTTTCTACGGGTCTACTGAGTCTCCTTCTAAAATGAAATCCTTCCATCATGGTTGTCCAACTGTGGGGCGCGAAAACTGCGCCATCATCTATATCCCTAATACGGCTGCCTGTCTGCTGGTAACGTTCTATTCTCCACTGTAAGGTCGACGGCACTACTATTTCGTTTTTGACTAATTTCCAAAAGGCAGAGTCGTAACTACTGTTTAGGTAATGAAGAGAGATAAAATCGAAGGTTTCTTCGTAGGCTCTTTCCATCCGGGAGTTTACGATATTTCGGTCCGCTTGAGTAAAAAATCCTTTCCTTAAACGTCCGCTCAACAATTGAATGTTGTCCGTTGTCAGATGAATGCTCGAGGACTCTAACGGTTCAACGAACCCGGACGATAATCCTATGCTTACAACGTTTCCTCGCCAATTTCGACGGTTATATCGAGGGGTAAATGAGATATGATTAAAATCATTGTTCGCAGATCGCGCAGCTCCCCAATGTCCAACAAACTTTCGCTCAGCTGCAGCTGGTGATAGCAAATCAGAGTTATAGAGGAGTCCGGATCCTATTCTGCTCCACGTCGGTATTTTAAAAATCCATCCGTCTTCATGGCATTGACACGTGGTATAGGGCGTCTTTTCTTGCTCGTTTAAATAATCAATGGTTGTAGTCACTGCGGCGTTGCAATAAAGAACCTTGCTTTTATCGACCCAGTCGGCTTCTTCAACATGGGATGATACGATATTTTTAAATCCAGTACAGTCTATATAAAGTGAAGCACGTATTGTTCGATCGTCACCGATTGTTAGACTGGTTATATTTTTTCCGTCAGAGTTGACGCTTGTAACATTTGCAGAAATATAGTTTATATTAGGAGAGACAAGATTTTTAAAGTAAGAGGCGACTTTTTCGGCGTTAAAGTGATAAGCTCTGATATCTTCAACTTTGTTTTTTTTAACGCAAGTTTCGTAGTATGGAAGAACGCACTGCAGAAAAAACTCGTAGTCTTCATCCAACGATGCGTACAAATCCGCAGCATTTAAGTTTCCCGTCAAGTTTGGCAGGTTTGATCCGAAAGGGTGCCATATATCTCTTCCTTTCCTGGTCCAATCTTTAAAGAGAATTCCGCTTTTGAAAGTAGCATCAGTATTCAAAAGGAAATCTTTTTCTGATTCGATCCCACAAC
>CAZXQY010000035.1:0-24094 GCA_964642505.1 uncultured Gammaproteobacteria bacterium
ATAATAAAAGACGCTAATTTGCTTTCCTTTGGGCAGATAGAAAAAACTATAAAAAAATTCGGTGAAAAGGCTCAGACCGGAAAACTTACAGTTGAAGAACTAACCGGGGGGACGTTCACTATTAGCAATGGCGGCGTTTATGGCTCTTTAGTCTCCACACCGATCATAAACTCTCCCCAGAGTGCCATACTAGGGATGCATAAGGTTCAAGAACGACCGGTGGTACGACAAGGAGAAATCGTAGCTAGGCCCATGATGTATCTAGCTTTAACTTATGACCACCGTTTGATAGATGGGAGAGAGGCAGTACAATTCCTAGACTATATACGACAATGTCTAGAAGAACCTAGCAGACTGCTCTTAGAACTATGAAACGAAATATCAACCAACCAATGAACGATTACGACCTTGTAGTTATTGGTGGAGGACCAGGGGGGTACGTAACTGCGATTAGAGCGGCGCAACTTGGCCTGAAAACTGCGTGTATCGATAACCAAAAAGGAGAGCACGGAAAAGCTGCTCTCGGGGGCACCTGTCTCAACGTCGGTTGTATACCGTCAAAAGCGTTACTAGATAGTTCTCATCAATTCGAGTTCATAAAGAAACATGGTGGCGATCATGGAATAACTGGGAACGTAGAGATTGACGTGAGCCGGCTTCAAAAACGCAAAAGAGATGTCGTGAAAAATCTTACACAAGGAATTGCTGGGCTTTTTAAAAAGAATAATGTTGATTGGCTTAAGGGTACAGCCACATTCTTATCTCCGACGGAAATTAAATTTGAAAAAGATCAATCCTCTTCCCAGCGCCTTAAACCAAAAAGTATTGTAATAGCTTCCGGGTCGTTACCGTCTGAAATTTCGTCTCTGCCGGTGGACAACAAATATATTTTTGACTCGAGTGGTGCCCTTGAATTTCTAATTGCCCCCCAAAAACTTTGTGTTGTCGGAGCCGGGGTGATTGGTTTAGAACTCGGTAGCGTGTGGCGTAGATTAGGTTCTTCTGTGACGATTTTAGAGGCCCTACCAAATTTTTTGGAAGCCTCTGATAAAGATATTTCGAAAGAGGCACTTAAAATTCTAAAAAAACAAGGGCTGGCAATCGAGCTAAATAGTGTAGTGAAGGGAACAAAAATCGTAAAAAGGGGAATCGAAGTATCCTTTGTACAAGGCGGTGTAGAAAAAAAAGATTTGTTCGACAAAATGGTTGTAGCAGTGGGTAGATCGCCACGTACGGACGGCTTAGAACTTGCCCGAGCCGGCGTAGAAAAAGATGGAAACGGATTCATAATAATAAACGAATTCAACCAAACTACGGCTACTGGCATTTATGCGGTGGGTGACTGCGTACCAGGCCCAATGCTCGCTCATAAAGCCAGCGAGGAAGGAGTCCTTGTCGCAGAACACATAGCGGGTTCTAAGGGAACCATAAAGATCGCCCACGTACCCTGGATTATCTACACGTGGCCGGAAATTGCTTGGGTGGGACCAACCGAACAAGCATTACTAAAATCTGGCAAAAAAATAATAACGGGTAAATTTCCCTTTGCTGCTAGTGGCCGAAGTCATGCCAGAGGCGAGACGGAGGGTTTCGTAAAAATCATCGCCGAAAAATCAAGCGACGAAATTTTGAGCGTTCATATAATAGGCACAAACGCCTCAGAATTAATCTCGGAGGCAGTTACTGCAATGGAATTCGGGGCAAGTACCGAAGATATCGCTAGAACGATCCATGGACACCCCACTTTGTCCGAAAGCGTGCATGAAGCAGCCCTAGCGGCATCCGGAAGAGCTATTCATTACTAATAACCTATTTATATTAATTTTTGAGCGCTCGCAGGGCATAAACAGGTAATTTCCTAATAAGTAACTTGCATCACTCCGCTTGTAGCCGTAGATTATTGTGCAAAGGGTGGGAATTGGCATAGCTATGAATAGTGAAAAGCGTATTATCAAAAAGTATCCCAACAGACGACTATACGATACTACAGAGAGCAAATACGTCACGTTGAATGACCTGAAAGAGCTGGTAGTGGAAGAAGTTCAGTTCACGGTAGTTGATAAGAAAACTGGAGACGATATCACCAGAAACGTACTTCTCCAGATAATTATCGAGCAGGAAGAAGATAACGGAGAACCACTCTTTTCTGCCGAAGTCCTGCAAAAATTGATCGGGATTTATGGCAACCCTACTCAAAGTGCTGCCGGTGAATTTTTAAATAAAAGTGTCCAGTTGTTCTGTGATCAACAAAAAGTTTTTCAGAATCAGGTCGAAGAAGTTCTAAATTCTAACCCGATGTCTTCTCTATTGACGCAAATGACCAAAAAAAACATGGAAATCTGGCGCGAAATGCAAGAATCGTTTGTGTCAGCTCAAAATGCGAAGCGAGAAGACGACGAGAAAGGTTCCGGATAGGATACCTGTCTAGGCATCGTTTGAGCTTTTTAAAGCAGTCTTTATAACTTGGGCTTGCGCACTGAGAGCCTCCGGAAGACGTTCTCCAAAAACGGAAAAATACCTTTCTATCTCCTCTATTTCATCACTCCATATCTCAGAATCGACCGCCAGCAAAGAGTTAGTCACACCTGAATCTAAATCTAAACCCTCGAGGTTAAGGCTTTCAAGAGTTGGGATATACCCTATTGGAGATTCTTGAGCAGGGATACCACCATCACACCGGGCGAGTATCCATTCAAGAACTCGAATATTCTCCCCAAAACCTGGCCACAGAAATTTGCCTTCTGGGCTTTTTCTAAACCAGTTTACGTGAAAAATTGGAGGCAACTTGTCCGATCTATTTTCGAAACTCAGCCAATGGTTCCAGTAATCACCAAAGTTATATCCGCAAAATGGTTTCATCGCCATCGGGTCCCTTCTCACATTCCCTACTTGACCAGAAGCGGCAGCTGTGGTCTCAGATGCCATAGAAGCTCCCGCGAACACCCCGTGAGTCCAACCAAAAGTTTGGAATACTAAGGGAGCAACCGTTGATCGCCTGCCTCCGAAGACAATCGCAGATATAGGTACTCCTTCCGGAGAATTACCTTTTTCAGAAAAACTCGGGCATTGAGAAGCCGGAACCGTAAATCGCGCATTAGGATGAGCGGCTGGCGTTCCAGAAGATGGATCAAAAAGCTCTCCTTTCCAATTAAGGAGGTTTTCAGGTTGATTTAAATCATGCCCTTCCCACCAAGGCTCTCCATCCTGCGTAACGGCTACGTTAGTATAAATTGTGTTCCTATCAAGAGCACTCATGCAATTGGGATTGGTCGCGGAGCTAGTACCAGGTACCACTCCAAAAAAACCCGCTTCGGGATTTATGGCTCTAAGTTGTCCTTTTGGATCCAAATGCATCCAAGCAATATCATCCCCCACGGTCCATATCTTCCATCCATCAAACGACTTCGGCGGAACGAGCATAGCTAGGTTGGTTTTACCACAGGCTGAGGGAAAAGCTGCTGCTATATATTTAGTTTCTCCGTCCGGGGGTTGAATACCCAAAATGAGCATATGTTCGGCTAGCCATCCTTCTTGTCTAGCCTGGCCACTAGCCAATCTGAGCGCGTGACATTTCTTTCCAAGAAGCGCATTACCACCGTAGCCCGAACCGTAGCTTTTTATTATCTGTTCTTCGGGAAAATGCATAATAAAACGCCTATTCGGATCTAGCTCTCCTATCGAATGTAGACCCCTAACAAACGAGCCTGAGTCGCCAATTCTCTCTAAAGCAACCTCTCCGATTTTAGCCATAATACTCATATTGAGTACCACATAAGGACTATCGGTAATTTCTACTCCAGCCTGGGAATAAGGTGAACCCACCGGTCCCATTAAATAAGGGATGACATACATTACCCTTTCTTTCATACTACCTTCAAACAACGCGTCTACTTTTCTGTGTGCTTCTGAGGGCTCCATCCAATTATTATTTGGCCCTGCTTCGATCTCCGTTTTACTACAAATAAAAGTTAGCTGTTCTACTCTCGCGACATCATTCGGATCCGACCTATGTAAAAAACAGTTTGGATGAGTGCGTTCGTTTAACTTTACCAAGTCTCCGTTTTTAGTCATAAGCTCAACAAGAGAACTCTTCTCTTGAGAACTACCGTCACACCAATAGACCTCTTTCGGTTCTACCAAAGAAGCTACTTCATCGACCCAATCTGTTAGTCTTTTGTTTCTCATAAGCCACCGTCACAAAGGTATTAACATCCATTTTTTTTGAATTTCGCCAACAATTAATCAAACGAAATGCCTAGCCTAAACTAGGTTGATAACCGAAAAAACTCCGATCGGAACCATTCGAATCTCGCGGAGAAATTTCAAATAAGCCGCAATTATACGTACTGTTCTAACTATGTCTAAATAATTCTCATTCTACCGATAAAAAGCCTTGATTTCGCCCCTGGTTTCCTATATGTTGCAATGCAATATATTGCATTGCACAAAATAGAGGAGAGTAATTGTGGAGAAAATAGTACGCGAAAACTGGGAAACTTTCAGCGAGAAAATTTTAGGCATTTCCACAGAATTAGAAGAAATCAACAAAAAAATAATTGATGAAGTCACTGATAATCAAATTAACCTAGCTCATTCAATGTTAGACGCAAATACTAAATATTTTGATGGTTTGAGCAGTTCCCAGGAATATCCAGATATTATGTCTAACCACAGGGAACTACTAAATAGGTATAACGAGACATTTTTCTCGGCAGCAAAAAATACTGATAGTTTGCTTAAAAAAGCTAAAATCGATTACGGACAATGGTTTGAAGAGAGTGTTCGGAAAAGTAGCAACAATTGATTTTTTCAAAAACTGAGGCCTACCCCTGGGGGGGAGGACTAGATCCTCGGTTGCAAAAAAGACCAGAAAATAAAGTCGACTAATAGGTTCGATAATAGCCCCCTTTTCACACGATACACTTGGAGGTTACAGAAAGAATTCCCGCACGACTAGCTACCGACATTCTGCAGCCAATCTCCTATAATCTTTCCGGCCGTTTTCTCAGACGATTTCCCTACGTAGACACCCACGTGTCCGCAGGTCATTTCGACCTCAGTATATTTATTTTGTGGAACTAGTCGAGATAATGCTTTGGAGGATTCCCTCGGTACTAAGTGATCGTCCCTTCCAAAAATGTTCAGAATAGGAGTATTTATATTACTAGGGTTCACTAATTTTCCTCCAAGAAATAACCGTTCTCTAACAAGCAAATTCCTCTTATAAAATAAATCTACAAATTCGATGCAAGTTTGAGTACTTATAGCAGGAGAGTCAAAAATCCATTTTTCCATCCTAAAAAAATTCTCTACATATTCTTTATTTTGACAATTTTCTATCAATTTTACGTACTTCAACTGCAAGAGCGAGTAAGGTTTCAAAAACAGAAAAAGGAGGTTAAGTATAGAACCGTCAAACACTTTCGGTAATTCTGTCATCAAGTCAAAATCAACATATCGCACTAATTTACTGAGAACATCCGACTCAGTATGGAAATCGATAGGAGTTACTGTAGTAGTTAGAGAGGCTACTTTCTCTGGATAAAGGCTTGCATAACACAACGCAAAAGTCCCTCCTTGGCATAAACCGACTAAGTGAGCCGATTTACTTTGTGAAATACCGGTTAGATACCGCAAAGCCTTATCTAGATATTCGAAGATATAAACTTCCAAATTGAGCTCAATAGTTGCCACCTCAGGGTTTCCCCAATCGATTAGGTAAACTGCATACCCCGCCTCGACAAGTTCCTTTATTAAGGAACGATCTGGCTGCAGATCTGCTATTTCTGGCCTGTTAACGAGAGAATACACTAACAGAATCGGAACCCTGTATTGTGTAGGTGTCTCGTTTTTGTAGCGAAACAAAGTCATCCCATGATGCCGGAACACAGCAGTTCTAGGAGTCGTTCCGATTTCAATCTGATCCAACTGATCCAACGTTTGGCCCAGTTTTTCTAAATTTGAAAGGCTTGCCACCATCTCTTGGGTAACCATGTAATCCAAGTTCTTATTCATTAACAGCAAGAGCTCGGCGAACCACAGCGTTTAAAATACGTCGACTTAATCATTTTTTTCTCTATACAGCATCTGCGAAACGGCATAGTTCAAACAATTACCAAAATTCTTAGCAAACTCATCACTTAAAATTAGATCTCGGTGACTATCATCAGCACAAGCGATCCATTCCGAAAACACCTCCGGATCTTCTTCACTCGATGATTTTTTAAGTCTTTCGGAAAACTTTTCGATAGCAGTTTCGATTGAATACTGACTACTGCTAAGAATATTTTTGTGGGAATCTAGAACCTTTCTAGAAGCACACGCCACGGTCGGTAGATCATCAGTTGGATCGTCTGGCAATCCATCGTTCTTCATCTCCCACAATTCCTCAATTATTTTTATCAACAAATACGAGGGGAAAAATAATCTTGACGGTTCTTGTTTCTTTAAAGCTGAAACCACATATTTTTCCCAATCAAACCGATGGTTCTTCGGGATAGTTTCAAGAATTTCTTGCAGAGACAATCTTAAATCGTTTGAAATAGAATGCCAATCGTCTCCGAATATTGTTTCGGCATACTTGTTAAAGGAACCTAGGTTATCAACAATCAGATTCTACCTCTTCAAGAACTAACACTGCGTTACCTTCAGATAATTTGCTGAGAACTTTTTTTCAGGTCATCAACAACAGAAGGATCCGCCAACGTGGTAGTGTCACCCAAACTATCCAATTCATTAGCGGCTATCTTTCTTAAGATACGCCTCATGATTTTCCCCGATCTTGTTTTAGGCAAACCGGGTGCCCACTGGATTTTATCGGGACTAGCAATGGGTCCGATTTCCTTTCTGACCAGATTAATAAGTTCTTGACGTAATTCCTCTGACGTCTCTACGCCTTTCATCACAGTCACATAGGCATAGATACCCTGTCCTTTTATGTCATGAGGATAACCAACCACGGCTGCCTCAGAAACACTTCCATGTAAAACCAAGGCGCTTTCTACTTCAGCTGTCCCTAAGCGGTGTCCCGATACATTGATAACATCGTCGACCCGACCAGTTATCCAATAGTAGCCGTCTCGATCCCTGCGAGCTCCGTCACCTGTGAAGTAATAGCCAGGAAAAGTACTAAAGTAGGTTTCTTGAAATCTTTTATGGTCCCCATATACCGTCCGCATTTGACCTGGCCAAGACGATTTTATGACAAGAGAACCCTCTCCCTCTCCCTTAATTTCCCGACCCTCACCGTCGAGCAGGGCGGGCTCAATCCCGAAGAAAGGTAGAGTTGCCGAACCTGGCTTCAAGGCTCTTGCACCTGGTAAAGGTGTTATCATTATCCCTCCTGTTTCAGTTTGCCACCAAGTATCGACTATGGGACAACGTGATTCGCCCACCACGCGGTGGTACCATTCCCATGCTTCCGGATTGATAGGTTCGCCTACCGTACCGAGAATTCTAAGACTACTTCGGCTACTGGATCTCACGAACTCATCGCCCTGACCCATCAGAGCCCTCAATGCAGTTGGAGCTGTATAAAATATATTGACATTATGCTTGTCAACGATCTCCCACATTCGGCTCGCGGTCGGATAATTAGGAAGGCCTTCAAACATCACGGTGGTCGCTCCATTTGCCAACGGTCCATAAACAATATAAGAATGGCCAGTGACCCACCCGACATCCGCCGTACACCAATAAACATCTCCAGGCTTATAGTCGAAGACATAATGGTGGCTCATCGAAGCGTGTAGCAAATATCCACCCGTGCTATGCAAGACACCTTTTGGTTTTCCAGTAGAACCGGAGGTATAGAGGATAAACAACGGATCTTCGGCAGAACATTTTTCTGGAGGGCATTCCGTTTCGGCTTCCTCCAAACACTGGTGATACCAAACATCTCGGCCCTGCATCCAATCAACCGAACCTCCCGTCCGTTGTAAAACAAAAACTGACTTTACTTCAGGACAACCTTTCAAAGCTTCATCTGCATTGCGCTTTAAAGGAATAGCCTTCCCGCCTCGAACCCCTTCGTCTGCCGTTATCAAAGCCGTACAACCAGAATCCAGAATCCGATCTCTAAGAGCATCGGGAGAAAAGCCTCCGAATACCACTGAATGAACTGCGCCGATACGAGCACACGCTAACATAGCTACCGCCGCTTCGGGCACCATTGGCATGTAAATAGAAACTCTATCGCCCTTCTTTACACCCCTCCTTTTTAACGCATTTGCAAACCGACAAACCTCACTATACAACTCATTATAAGTGATTCTTCGGTCCTCATTAGGATCGTCTCCTTCCCATAAAATCGCAACCTGATCGCCTTTATCATCCAAATGCCGATCAATACAGTTAAAGGCAGCGTTGACACTTGCACCTTCAAACCAGCCAATTTCAGCCTTGTTAAAATCAAAAGTAGAAACAGTCTGCCATTGTTCATCCCACGAAAGAAACCTATTAGCTTGTTCCGCCCAAAATTCGTCTCTGTTTTGTATTGACGCCGCGTACATATCCGCATACCCTTTTTCGTCTATATGAGCGTTGGACGACATGGTTTGCTCGACCGGAAAAATTTTTTCATCTGCCATTTATCGTTCCTTCCTTAAATACTTAAAACACTACCTGTAAATAATAATGACACTGGGAACACGGCGCACTGGATAAACCCTCCCAGAATGATTTAAACTTCAAAAAAAGATGCCTTGAAACAAATTTACCAGAATATATCACGAACTGAACCTAACACGACTCCTGTTTTCCATTAACTATTTAAAGAATATGGCAAAAGCACTATTCGGTGATTATAAAAACGACCTATCAGTCGCACTCCAAGCTGTCAGACTGGCCAGTAGGGCTACGGCGACTGTCCAGAAATCACTTAAAAAAAGTGAAATCGAGACTAAAGACGATAGAAGCCCTGTAACTATCGCCGATTACGCCGCTCAGGCGATAATTATCAAACACCTGTCCAAACATCTAGGAAACGCTACCAAATTCGTAGCAGAGGAAGAAACTTCTAGCTTAAGAGAGCGGAAAAATTCCGGATTACTGGAAGAAATCGTAGAAATTGTCGAAGAAGTCTCTGGACCTTCTACTCAGCGAGAGGTCTTGGAAATGATAGACTTGGGAAACCATGATGCCTCTGCTGAAAAGTTTTGGACCCTCGACCCTATTGACGGTACCAAAGGTTTTATTCGAGGACAGCAGTATGCGATCTCTTTAGGGCTCATCGAAGAAGGACAAGTTGTTCTAGGCGTTCTGGGATGCCCTAATCTTCCCCTAGATCAGAACCGACCGTTTGATGCAGGTGATGATGAGGGTGGACTATACTTCGCAGTCAAAGAAGCCGGATCTTGGTCCATTAGACCCGATGATGAAATTAGTAAAAAGAGCAAGATTTCTATAAGTTCGAGAACACATGCCTCGGAGTGCCTACCTTGCGAATCAGTCGAATCTTCTCATTCTAAATTGGACTTTAGTGGACGGATTTTCCGATCAATGACAGTCTCCCAACCTCCCTGCAGACTAGATTCCCAATGCAAGTATGCCGTTGTGGCTAGGGGACAAGCCGACATTTATCTCAGAATTCCTACCGACCACAATTATCAAGAAAAAATCTGGGATCATGCTGCTGGAGCACTTGTAGCAAGCGAGGCTGGTGCCAAGGTTACAGATATTAGAGGCAAACCTTTAAACTTTCACTATGGCAAAACACTCAGAGAAAACGAAGGAATTGCGTGTGCTATACCTGCTATCCACTCTGAACTATTAAGAGCGATAAGTAATACGCTTTAGCGCGTCAACCACGTAAAGGAAAAACTAGTAGAAAAGCGCTACTAAATGTATAGTGATCAGCAGTTGAAAAACAATTTCTGACAATAGATTAAGGGGAACAATTAAATGAGTACTACAGCAATTGCTTTAATAGGGCTAGTTTCGTGGACGATAATTCTAGCTTTCATCGTGGTAGGGAAAAGAATGTCCCTAGCGTTCGGTGGGGAAAAGGAAATAAACACTTTTCAGCCCGATGGGAAAGACGTAGGTGATTTCGGTCTTAGAGCTACACGGGCACATCTAAATTCTCTGGAGGTACTACCTCTTGCTGCTGCCATAATGTTACTAGCAATAGCAACAGGTAATAGTGGCGTTACAGATGGATTAGCGATGGCGTTTCTTTATTGCAGAATTATTCAATCCGTCATCCATTTGATTTCTACATCCATGATAATGGTGCTTCTGCGCGCTACTTTCTTTACTGTTCAATTTGTATTTTTAATAATTTGGGCACACGCGTTATTTAACGTCACTAGCTAAATTTCGAAACAAGGAAAGGTCTCGGGGCGAATTTCACCCCGAGGCCTAATGCGGAAAAAGAGATTGGTCAGTATGGTGTCTGCCGGAGACGGCGTATGATCTTTTAATTCCAACCGGATTGCCGATCAAGTCGAAATCACCCGTCGGGGAATTAAAATTATGGCCTTCACTGCCAATTTTGAGAAATTTAAATTTGACTCAAAAACATTTTCGGGGAAACGAGTACTTATTACTGGTTCTGGAAAAGATGGAGGAATCGGACAAGCATTAGCCTTAGCTGCGGCCGCGAACGGAGCGAAAACCGTCGGAATTCATTTTCATAGTAGCTACAAAGACGGCTTCGACACGGTAGCTGCCATGCAGAAGAAAGGAATCAATGTGTTTGCGATGCAGGCTGATGTGACGAACACAAGAGATCTTTGGGCTTCCAGAAGCTTCGTCAAAGAACAATTTGATGGGAAAGGACCGGATATTCTCATCTGCAATTCCGGCTTAACCGAAAAAGGCTATCGTTTCGGCAAGGCGCTGCCGGTAGTGAATGACGAAAGCAGAAGGGAACGTAGAGCAAGGGTCCGTCGGGATTTCATAGAAAGGCTAGAAGAATCCAAACTTGTAATGGAGACTAAAATAGACGGTTTTATGTATATGACTCACCTTTGGGCAGGAGAGGCTGTTTACCACAAACAGCCGTTGCATTTGATATACATTAGTTCGATGCAAGCGCTTGAACCTGGTCGGGCAGTACCAGGTTATGCTCTCGCAAACTGGGCGGTATTAAAATTACCCGAGATACTGAAAGTTAATTTAGGGAGAGATAGCGATATGGTGGCATCCTCCTGCTTAATGCTTCCGTTTATTAGAACCAGTATGACAGAAGAGTATGCGGGAAACGAAAAAATATTTGGTCACTGGCAAGCCCGAATGTTAGAGCCCTACGAAGCGGCCCGCTCGATAACCGATCTACTAGGCCGAGAAAGAAATCTGCTCGACCTAGGGAATTTCAGGTTGGAGGTTGAAGGAACTAGAGAAAATATAGCCTTATCTTGGTCTAAATTGAGTCTGACTGTTAGCGAAGCAAGAATTTAATTAGGAGCTTGACGGGTGAAGCCCTTGATCGCGGATAAAATTAAACCAATCGTCGCTCTGGCGGTAATGACTGTCTTATGGGGTTACGGTTGGACGGCTCTCAAGATAGGACTTATAGACGCTGACCCGTTCCAATTTACGGCCGTTAGAATGTCCTTAAGTGCCGTATTTTTGTTGCTGATTTTAGCTATTACAGGTAGGTCATTCCTACCTAAACGAATACCTGAATTAATCGGTCTAGGATTAGTCCAAACTTCTCTATTATTCACACTTTCCACTTGCGCAGTCAATCTAGGTACTGCTGGGAGGATCGCGTTCCTCGTATATACGATGCCATTTTTCACCATCGTTTTAGCGAGAACTCTGCTAGGAGAAACAATAGTAGGTTTGCAATGGGTCGCTATTGGATTCGCCGGAGCTGGTCTACTGGCTATCCTTGAACCATGGGCATTTACTGACAACTCTTACGGTAATTTGCTCGGGGTTTCAGCTGGAGCGGTTTGGGCTATCAGTGTAATAATGGTGAAAAGGATGCAAGAAAGGGAGCCCATGGATTTGATATCGATGACAGCTTGGCAGATGACGTTTGGAAGCATACCTCTCTTTTTTATAGCTCATCAGGTAGATGAAAATCCGATCACGTGGTCTTTAAGATTCATAATCGTGTTGGCGATAATAGCTGTCGTTATTACGGGGTTCGGATGGCTCTTATGGGTCTATGCCTTAGACAAATTAGAAGCGGGAACAGCTAGCCTGATAACCTTGGCTTCGCCAGTTATAGCGATCTTTACCTCCGCCATTCATTTAGGCGAATCTCCGACTAATTTGGAAGCTGCCGGAATGTTGTTGATTACAATGGCTCTAATTTTTCTAGGAATTCATGCGACAAAAGCTACAAAATAGATAACTAAGACGAGCGTTTCTCAAATAATCCTTATAGAAATGTTAAAACACTGAAGCCAATTTTTTTACCTCTTCACTAAGAGCATTCTCTAGGGTGATCAAATCTTCGGGCGAAGCCAAAGTGGGCGCCATTATTAATCGACTAATATCGGTAAGCCCTATGAACCCCAACCATCCTTCAAACGAAGGTTTCTGGAGATCAAAAGCTTCAGTTTCACTCCCGGGTGCGTAGCTTCCGCCAGTGGCATAAATTGCCAAAGCCTTTCCTCTCACCAACCCCTTAAATCCTTCATCAGGAGAATGAGACCATGCCAAACCTGGTTGCGTTATCACGTCGATGTAGTGTTTTAAAGTATAAGGAAATCCAAAATTCCACATCGGCACAGAAAACACATACTTGTCGGCGTCATTAAATTCCTCAAAAAGAGATTCTATTTCTTTCCAAGCCTCCTGCTCACTATCTGTAGGATTTTGACCATGCATCAAACTATATTTAGCATTCAGCCTATCTTCATTAAAATCCGGCAGATGCTTGTCCCACAAATCGATAGTTTCGATCGAATCAGTCGGATTAACCTTCGAGTATTCATCAAGAAAAGTCCGTGCAATCTTGATCGAATGTGATCTTTCTTTTCTAGGTGATGATTCAACATAAATCAGTTTTGCCATTGCTCTTCCTTTTAATAATTTAAATTCTGGTTCAACTCTTTGTGTTTTAGCCGCTTTGTAAGAATAGGTCGAATCCCTTTCGACTATTGGTAGATTAACACGAAAATTTCTCTCTTATTCCTTCGCTTTTGATGGCAACGAAACTGTAGCCTTTCCCTTCGCAGAAAGTTCCTCGTCTTGGTTCTTGGCGGCTAATTCAAAATCCACTAGAAATAGTCCGGATTCCTTTCTCTTATTAACGACTTCACCCTCTATAACTAGTAAATCCCCCTCCGGATTGTGCCTTCTAATTTCTGAGTAGAGATATTTCAGCATACCCATATCACCTATCCAATTAGTTATAGCATGGGACAACCACGAGCAGCGCTCGGGTCCATAATCGTATGCCCCAGGTGCACCCACTTTTTGGGCGAATTCTTCCTCCCAGTGCACTCTCTCAGGACAATCTGGAATTCCGCGTTTATTTTTTATTCCCGTAGCCGGATGGCGAGCCTGCATTTGCCAAGCTAACTTATTTGCTCTGATATACAAGCCTCCCCAACCCTGAGCGTAACAGATAAAACCAGTGACAGTCATTGGACCTTTGGCCATCCTTGGGAGCTTTTGGCCAACCTCAACATCTTCGTAGAAAAGTGGCTTGGATCCTCGAATAATCTCGGTCTCATAAAGAGAATTATGTTCTTCTAATTCTTCTTTCGAGTAGCGTTTGTTTTTTTTACGATTAAATCCCGCGTACTTAGTACCCTTCTCGCGAGCAATGTCCCGATCAGTCCTAAAACACCAAGAGTCCCCGCTCGCCAACATTTTGCCAGAAATATCAAAAAAGTCGACATGATAGACTTGTTGAATAGAGCGGCCGGCGAAAGAAGTATCGTGTTCAATAAGATCTTTTAGATAGGCCTCCGTAAAAATTTCCGAATTGCGCCTTATAGGCTCAAACCACCTAAAATCGCATCCTGCAAACATTGCATGAACTCCCGGCAGTCCGCCCACATAACCACTGATTATTCTGTTACATGCAAAAATAAAAGAAGGGGGAGCTATGATATCCCCGTAGTGGGTCTGCTTCGCGTAATCAGGATCACACCATAAAGGATTATCGTCCCCTATTCCATGTGCATAATGCCTTATATTATCTCTGGTGGCTTCATAGCACCAAGGCTCTAAAGATCTTTCTATTTTTACGCCGATGCGCTTTCGAAGTTCGTCTAAAGCAGAATCAGTTATAGCCGAAAATTCTCTCTTAATAATAATACTCCTTTACTGATTATTTAGTCTTACGAATCTAACTAGGAGAAACGAACTAAATTCCTTCCCGTCTAGCTTTATCCCTGAGAGCCTTCCTACTAACTTTCCCTGCCGGTGTTTTCGGAAGTCGCTGCAAGAAAACGACCTCTCGGGGATATTCATGTTTAGAAAGCCTATCTTTCATATATCTCTTGATCGTTTCGCCGTCGCTCTCAACACCCTTCTCAAGAACAACATAGGCCCGAGCAACTTGACCACGCAGTTCGTCCGGAATGCCTATCACCGCTGCCTCAACGACCGACTCATGAGTAAGTAATATATTCTCTATTTCTACTGCACTCATCGTCCAGCCAGCAGAGATAATTACGTCATCCGATCTTCCCGCGTGGAAAAAATAACCTTCTTCATCATAATACCCAAAATCTTTAACTCTGAACCATTTCCCCTTTCGTTTTACAGAAATCTCCCCTATTTCGTTAGCGCCCACGATCTCATCTTTATCGTTCAGGATGGCGACCACGTTTCCTGGCGCTGGCTTACCCAGTGACCCTCGTCTTATATGATGTCCTTTCATACCTGGATAGTCGACCATCACGACTCCTACTTCTGTCGTTCCGTATATACTTCCTGGTGACACTCCAAAATACTTTCTCACCCAATCGAAGGTATCAGGATCAAGGGGCTCTCCAGTGAAAGAGCATTTCGAAATAGCCAGCTTAAGATTCTGGTCCTTACACGATTTACGGAGCATACGATAAACCGTAGCCGCAGCTGCGAAATTATTTACATTCAACTCTCTAAGTGCTTCTAGAATCATCTCAGGATAGAACTTCCCCGCGTAAGCCGCAATGTGAATACCGAGAGCAAGGGGTGCTATAGTGCCATGCCAAAGGCCATGTCCCCAAGCGGGAGATGAGGGGCAAAAATAGATATCCCCAGGGCGCAACCCAGTGCCAAATAAAGCCGCTATCATCAAGGTTACAACAGATCTTTGCGAATGCTTGACTGCCTCAGGAAGCGCCCTAGTAGTACCAGAAGTATATTGATAAACACTCAAATCTTGGGCGGTAGTAGTCGGTTGATAGTCGCTGGGTAAACCTTCCAAATCACCAAAAAAATTCTCATCAGAACCAAAAACTTTGATCATTGGAAACTGCCTACGAATTAGAGCAGCTTTATCAGTAATTATAATAGCTGGCCGACAATCTTTGATTCGAAGCTCTAGACCGTCTGGTCCGAACAACGTAAAAAGCGGAACCGCTATAGCGCCCCGTTTTATAGTTCCAAATAGGCAAGTATAAAAAAGTTTACCCGGTTCTAGTATTAGGGCGACTCGGTCACCTTTATTAACGTTCTTTTTTTGGAGGAAATGTGCGAACTGGCTGGAACTCGCAGTCAGCTCCTCATAATCAATGTGTTCCCACTTTCCATCATCGTGCTTAACACTAATTGCCCGTCCTTTACCACAATGCCGGTCAACACATTCATGGGCTAAATTCATTTTTTCCCGGTTACCATCAAAAAGTTCCCAAAGTTTATCTGTAGAAAACTCTTTCAGCATGTCATGATAGTCAGACATTTCTAGTAAGCCAGACATAGAAACTCAACCTTTAACTAAAACAGATTCGGTTATTCCCCAAAAAAACCGGACGAATACAAATTCATTCGTTGGCCACTTGGAAAAAAGCAGTTCTACTTACTGAACAGGGAGCCAGATAGGGGCAGATCATTCGTGCAAAATTTTAACATCATCCCCCACGCTAACCCGTCCCTCCGAAAGGATCGACGCATAGACACCTACATTACGATCGGTTTTTTTCACTATAGTTTTCAAAACATCAATATCTCTAGGCAAAGAACCTGTTTCATGCGTAGTCATACTGCATCTAATGGTCGGAATTTCGCAATTGAGCTTAACTGTTCCGATTTGTATGGTGTCCCCACACCAAGCAAGTTCCACCAACCCAGACCCATCCGACTCGATCAGCAAATTCGGCCGAAAACGATCTGTTTCAAAAGCAGATTTCGGAGAGTGATTTTTTAGCTCTTTCAACCAACTAGTTGTAAGGAGATGAATCGGATACGCGTCAAAATAAGTGCCCTTCATGGTGGAGAATTCATTTATTTCCTGAAGAACTTCGTCAGGAAAAATACTTAAATCCGGAATAGCCTCATTTTTATGCAACCCAAGCATTTGCCTGATTACCGGCTCAGATAACTCTTCCTTTCTTCGATAGTGGTCTTCTTGACTCTCCGGTAATCGAGGAAATAAAGAAACCTCCGACTCCAAATATTGAGAAATCCTTTCGTTCACCATGCCTGAGTCAGAGTTGATGGTACTCCCGTCTGGAAAACTTATCTTGGCAGGAGGAATATTTGAATTGCTGGGCTCGACTGAATATTTCGAACTACATCTCATCAATGCAGGAAACTTTTTTGCTCCTCGTATCTCTCTAGACTCTTCGTCTCGAACGGCCCATCCCCTATCACCACACAACCCTAAAGAATCTATATGAGAAGTCTGCAGCGATTCTCCTCGCATTGATTTAACCGGATAACGCCAAATTTCTATCACTTTCCCTACAATCTCCAATTTCGTCATCTCTAAAACCTTTTATGTTTTGTACCAAACCTCTGGTTTCTTATCCTTCCACGGCGCAGCTTCTTCAACCTGCGCAGCTAATCGGATAAGCATCGCCTCATCATTTAATTTACCCGCAAATTGCATCCCTATCGGAAGGCCATCCGGAGACCAGTATAAGGGTAAAGAGATCGCCGGTTGACCCGTCGTATTGAATAGTGGTGTGAAGGGAATCCAGTCAAACACTTGCCGGCTCCACTCCCTAGCATCCACACCAACTGCATTCTGGTCCAAAATACCAAGCTTAAGAGGAGGTTGAGCTATAGTTGGGGTGAGTAAAACATCAAATCGATCAAACATCACGCCTGTTTGTCGGCTAATTAAGTTGAAATTAGCGAGCGCTTCTTGCAAATCAAAAGCACTTAGGGACCGGCCATGCTTGTAGATTTCCCAGGTTACTCTCTCCAGATTTTCTAGTGAAGGCGATTGACTCACCTTGTTAGCTAACCCTTCGATGCCCCAAGCCACGTACGAGGTCCAAATGACGATCAATTGCTCAAAATAGAAGTGCCAATCAATATCAAACCTTTCCTCCACTACCTCATGGCCCAATGTTTCCATGAGGGAAACCGTTTTGTGCAGACCTTCAATCACATGAGGATGGACATCGGCGTCATTAATCGCTTTTCCGGTCCACCCGATTCGAAGCTTGTTCGGTTTAGCATTACATTCGTCGATGTATGGACGTTCCGGCTCCTTGATAATATTGGGCGGCCCGAGATCGGGACCTTGAACGGAATCGAGCATAACCGCCGTATCCCTTACACTTCTACTAACTATTAGTTCGATGGCATAACCGTTCAACCAATCACCAAAACTCGGTCCGGTAGGCACACGCTGCCTCGTCGGCTTCAAACCAACCAAACCACAACAAGAGGCTGGAATTCTTATAGAACCTCCCCCATCGTTAGCATGGGCCATGGGTACAACACCTGCCGCGACCATAGCTGCCGACCCTCCGCTGGAACCTCCAGGTGTTCGAGTCAAATCCCAAGGGTTATGGGTAGGTTTGTAAAGCTGCGACTCAGTGGTCGGATTGTATCCTAACTCAGGAGTCGCACACATCGCTGCCGTAATAACACCCGAAGCTCTGAATCGCCTCATAAGTTCACTATCTTCAGAAGCAATCACCCCCGCTCCTAACTTACTTCCTGCCCGAGACGGTGTTCCTTTAGCTTGTATCCCAAGTTCTTTGAGGAAAAATGGTACTCCGGTAAAAGGACCACTCGGTAAACCAGCTTCTACCTCAGCTCTCGCCAAATCATCTATACGTGCCGTTACGCCGTTCAACTGCCCGTTCACGGCATCTACTCCGGCTAAGGCGTCTTCTAGCAATTCGTTCGGGGTTACTTCACCTTTACGAACTAGATCTGCGAGGCCCACACCATCATAATCAGAATAACCATTTAAATTAGTCATTTTCCCTCCCAATAGACGAAACCCGCCAGTCATTTATTACTTATGATACGAGTCTACTTTAGTGAATAAGAAAAAGTCTACAAGCCTAATTCACTACCATCAACCAGGAGATTAAACTATGCCTAGCCCGAAACCATGATATATTGCCTAAATTGTTTGGCTTTCAACCCAAAATTCACTTTGATCGTGGCCTAATAAATTAATAACTAAAAAAAGCCAATCCAATTGAAAATATATAACTGTGAAAATTCTAGAGGATTAAGACCCATTTGGTGTCTGGAAGAAATGGGATTGGAATACGAAGTAAAAATGCTCCCTTTTCCTCCACGGGTCTTGCAACCAGATTACCTGCAAATTAATCCGCTTGGTACCATTCCGTATTTAGAGGACGGGGAAGTCAGAATGACGGAGTCTGTCGGCATGTGCCTCTATTTAGTCGAAAAATATGGGCCGACTGATTTAGCGGTCTTGCCCGATGAAAAAGATTACCATCTGTATTTGAATTGGTTGACGCATGCCGACGCGACTCTTACTTTTCCGCAGACTGTTGTTTTAAGATATACCATTCAAGAGCCAGGCGTCGCCGATGCTGCAGTCGAAGGATACCGCCGATGGTTTGTGTCTCGTCTTAAAATGTTGGAGTCCGCGCTCGGCGATCGCGAATACCTGTGTAACGATAGACTCACTATCGCTGATATATGTGTAGGCTACGCCATTTTTTTAGCGAAAACACTCGGAATAGAGCAAGCAATGAAACCAAACATAAAACGTTGGACAGATGCTTTGTTTAATCGTACCGCCTTTATAAAGGCGCAATCTTACAACTACGTAGAGCCCTGCTAACAAACCTAAATGCGCAGCGACTCCTTATTCTTGTTGAATCGAACGATCATTAACTAAGTTATCCTGGCGTTTACACGAATTTCAACCAGAGCATTTGGAAAAGCTAATTCAACTACACCGATCGCCGTCCAGGCTGGGTACGGTTCTTCAACGTACCTGTCCTTAACCTCCATAAAACTTTTTAGATGTTCGTTAAGGCCTACGTGGAAAGTTGTCATCTCTACAACACTTCCAAAATCCCCACTCGCTTCAGAAAGAACCTCCCTAAGATTAGTGAAAGCCCGATCGAACTGAGTCTCCGGATCGTCAGAAACTTTCATGTTCGTCGGGTCTACCCCAATGACTCCGGAACATCGAAGCAAATTGCCATCCATTACTGCCGGAGAAAAATGAAACCCATCGTAAAACGATTGCATAGATGCCGGAATTATATGTTTGATCATACGTATCCACTCCCGAAATTTAAAATTAAAAATTCTTTCCAGGTAACATTAAAAGAAAACTGGCCAAAAATACACTTGGCGTCTCTATATAAATCCTCCTGGTTTGCAGTAAACTTATACCGATAGTTATAGCCATAAGTCGACTCGTCCCCTAAACGTTTTGTTCGAGGAATCCTAGGCACTTTCTCATCGCGTTATCCCGAGCCTTTCCTTCTTTCCACGATTCGATTAGGGTCGCATTCTCGGCAGTCCTGGCTAGCATAAGCGATGTCGATTTAGGATGATACAGATCGTCGCCCATAAGAATCAATAAAGGGATAGCGCATCTGCGGACAAACTCTTCGTCGACATTAAACAGGACTTTGTCGCCACCATACATATTTTTTCTGAACCCAAACCACATTTCAGCAGTTACGTTAGGTATTTCAGGTTCGAGATCCCTCGCCCAATCATCAAACATCGAATAAAATGCCTCACGATTGCC
Organism: uncultured Gammaproteobacteria bacterium; assembly: GCA_964642505.1. GTDB lineage: Bacteria > Pseudomonadota > Gammaproteobacteria > TMED69. The sequence goes on from CAZXQY010000035.1 coordinate 20,051, forward strand.
ATCTAGTCCGATAGACTGAAACAGCGTCGCCGACGCCACGCGCTCAGGCGCGGCTTCAACTATCCCTAGGCAATAGGGACCCCCTATGCACATACCGGCAATATGAAATCTTTTAATATTGAGATGATCCATCAAACCAAGTTGATCCCCAGTATAGGTATGCCAACCATCCAAACTGGAGACCGTCCCACTTGAATTTCCGGCGTTGCGCTGATCCATAGCGATTACACGGAATCGACCTTTAAGATGCTCACGCGGATCCCAGGGAGTCCCCCCCCAAAATGAGAGAGACGACTTCATACCTCCCGGCGCAAGAAGTAAAATAGCGGGCAAATCTTCACCAGAATCTTCATAGTAGATCGATGCGTCTTCTTTTTGATAGATAGCCATAAATTTAGCTCAATGTATTAGAAGTTTCGTTCATTTTTACCCTCGGTTTTTTCCTTAAAGATACATTATATTTTTCATGTGGTCTGCATAAAGTGCTCTATCAGAGCAACCAGAACCGCCGGTCCATCTTCCTGTGTCGTATTTAGTCGTGTGTCTTGAGAAATGTCGAAATACACTCGAGATATTTCTCTGTCTCCTCGATATGGGCCACATGAGCTGACTCTTCAAACACTCGTAACGACGATCCCTTAATACCGACCTGTAACGTTTGGGCGCATCGAGGGCCTAACTCGTCGTACCTCCCACAAGTTATGAGAACAGGTATCGATATTTTTTGCAATTCTGGCGTCCGATCCCAATATCGTAAATTGCCTATTGTTGTGAATTCATTTGGTCCATTGATCGCAGCGTATACGGGCGTATGGTGAAGGTTCTCTACTGTCCGTATCAGACAGTCCGGCCATTCACTTAATCGGCAAACATGCTGTTGGTAGAAAACCTCTACCGCGGCAATATAATCTGGATGTTCGAATTCGCCTCGTTCACCATAATTTCTCAGCGCGATGCGATGTGCCTCTGATAACTCGCCTATGAGTCGTTCACATTCGCCAGAGAATTCCGGTATCGAAGCCGATGTAGAGGCAAGTACAACACTTGCCACACCAGGTGGCTCGCGTAAAAGATATTCTATTCCCAACCAGCCTCCCCACGACTGACCGAGCAGATGACAACGCTCAATTCCGAGTTTGCTGCGTACTTCTTGTATTTCATCTGCGAACCGTTCTATCGTCCACAACGCTGGGTTTTCCGGAATATCGGATTTGCCACAACCAAGCTGGTCGTAGAATACCACGGATCGTTCTGCCCCGAGCGCGGCTAGTGGTTCTAGGTAGTCATGTCCCGCACCGGGGCCGCCGTGGAGTAGTAGCAAGGGCAATCCCGGTCCGCCTCCTACAACATTTGTCCATATATTATGACCATTGCCTAAAGTTATCGTAGACTCCATCATTTTCTCCAATTAAGTACCTCGAAGTGATACTAAGTTTGTTATCAGCCAATCCTAAAAAATCGATTGCTTGATAATCCAACGATTTATTGCTGCGGTTACATTTACTGGCTGTTCTTGAGCCATCCAGTGTCCGCTTTCAATTGTTTCCTCGGTAAGTTTTGGGCATGCTTTCCGCATAGAATCTGCCAGTTTCGATCGGCTTGTTTCGCAGACAAAGTCATATTTAGCATGGAGGAATAAGGTCGGCATTTGCAATGTGTGATTGTGGTATTTGCTGTCAAACTCTGCGTTTTCTTTATGATTCATATACCACGAGCAGGGACCGAAAAAGCCGTTTCTCTCCAAGCTCGAAGAGTAAACCCTAGCTTCTTGTTCAGTAATGACATCGGTATCAAGTGGTTCGTCCGGGAAGCTCCCGTTTCCTGTCCAACCTCCGCTTTTTCTAATGAAAGCCGTAAAGGCAGGTTTACCATCTTCAGAAGGATCCCCTTTCCGAAACAACATTTTTATAACTTTGTACGGATCATCGTCCATTTCTTGTTGCGCCTTTTCAAAATTTTCTTCGTAAAAAAGTTGATAATCCCATTGACCGACAGGGAAAGCACTTTCCGGGTAGACAGTTCGGTCTATTAAGGGCAGCCAGTTATCTAAACCTCCTTCCATACCAAGGGGGACACACAGATTTCCGATCGCAGCGGCCATTTGCGGCTCGTGTTTTGCCAACGTCCAAACCACAGCAGACCCCCAGTCGTGCCCGATCCAGACACTTTTTTTTGCGTCTAGACTCTCCCAGAGTTCAATCATATCTTGAAGACATTCCGACATTCGATAAGCGCTATGCTCTGTGTAAACCGATGACTTACCGTATCCGCGCATATCCGGAGCGATTACCCGATACCCTAAATTTCCCAGAGTATGTAATTGGTGACGCCAGCTTAGCGACAACTCTGGCCATCCATGCAATAGAAAAATTTGATGCCCATCTACGGGTCCGCAGCCAAGATAAGCAGTTGAGTGTCGTTCAGTTTTAAGTGTGTGATCTGTAATTAGGTACATATTTTACACTCCATATTGTTTACTTTAAAGCGCGATCAACGCTGAACGATATTTGTGCTGTCTCATCATGACAGATCGATATCGGAAAAGACAAGGCATTTGGACACAGCTTAGTCGCAGCTGTATTAGAGGAGTAGTGACACTTTGAAACCTAAGGAATACCTTGGGAATTTCTAGATTCTTAGAGTTGCTGATACGCACCCTAGGCAGGACGGCGAAGAGAGGTGTTCAAACCGTCAAGAAAGCGTAAAACAGTAATGCTCACTTTTAATGCGCCGTGAAAGTTTGGTAGACATCAACGAATCTCCACCGACACTTTTCATCAACGAATCGAAGCGAATTTTGCCATCATTGTTCAGAGCAGCAATAACATCAAGGACTCGCTGGAAGTGATATACCACATTGCTGAACGCTTGCGAGTGAATGCAGATACCGCGTAATTTAAAATCATAATCACCGATACGAGGATGTGCTCCAATTGGTGCATCAGGATCAGTTTGTATCAAAGTGCCAGCAGGCTGACTCGGATCATCCTCAACCCACTTGTTAAATACGTCTAGCATACCTTGTAGTTGCGGACCGCAATCTCGAAAAAGGTATTCAAGAAAAGGAATCAACGTTTGGGGTAGTTCATCGTTCTCGGGATATTCGTAGGCTGTTTCCATAAACTCCCCATCCAATTTATTACTCTCAAACATTCTCTCAGTCCAGCGATAAACATGGGGGGCAATATTCTTCATCAAACTAGCGGGAACAGGATCTCGCCCTAGGTGGGCAAACATCGGTCCAATCAAACCGAAGTCGGCTACGCTCGGACGACCTCCCAACAGATAAGGATTATGCGCAAAATGTTCGTTTAAAATTTTGAGACACTCGATATGTGATCCTTCGATGGCTGGTATCGTTTCTTCGGTAATACCCATTATCTTAGGAAAATCGGAAAAAAAATCTTGCGCAGGTTTTATCGCTTCCTGTTGACCTACTTTGTCTTTCCGATAAGTCAATGCACGAGCAAATTCGTTATCAAGAAATTCTTTTTGTTCGGGGAAGTTCCAACGGTAATGCATAGCGGGAATGAAAAACAAGTCGCAACCAAAAAACTCTAACAACCAAGCGACAGAGCGTTGTAGTGGTGTGACCGGAACCATGTAAGGCTCTGGAACATGTTTTTCAAAGTAATCCATTATATCGGTACCATCTTGAATTACTGTGCCATCTTCAAGTTCGTGGATAGGAAACGCCAGGTATCCTACAAGAGGTATAATCTCATCCGTATAGCGCTGGTTAGACGGAAAAACTTCTTGATATTCTATTCCTTTCTTTATGAAGTAACTTCGAGTTCTACCGCTCCAGAAGGAACCGGGAGCTCCCCACAATATAACTTTATCCTGACGCTTGCCGCTGTTTCGGTACACTACTTTCCCTATAAGATAATAGACCAATCGCAGGAATAACAAAGTTTCCTCAAAATACGTATTTGGCGGAGAGAGAGGGATTCGAACCCTCGATACGGGATAAACCGCATACTCCCTTAGCAGGGGAGCGCCTTCAGCCACTCGGCCACCTCTCCCAATCGATACCATATCGAT
>CAZXQY010000036.1:0-23863 GCA_964642505.1 uncultured Gammaproteobacteria bacterium
AACGCAGTCTGAGTAGCATTAACAATTCGGTCTCCAATATTAGTGGTAGCCATCGAACAGCTCAAAGGAAATTCAGGTATACCGGTTACACATCCCTGTCTCAACTTTACATTGACCCTTGCAAAACTACCGGCATTATGTGGTATCTCTGAGTCTATACAATTAAAAACACCACACATCGCATTACTGGTTGCACAAGCGACGGACTCATTCAAGCCGAAAGGTTTATTATCCTCATTATCAGTAAGATCTACCTCGATAGTAGCTTTTCCAGGGTCCACTTCTACACTGACATTTATGGGCAACCCTTCCGGTAGAGTAGGCTCCATCGGATCGTATACCGTAGTCTTAGTAACGCGACCAGCTGGTAATTCTCTGATCGCCTCCATCATTCTTCTCTCTGAATACGCGAACCAATCCTCTATGAATTGTTTGATGGTTTCTTTGCCATATCTCTCCACTAGAGCGATGAGCCTTCTCTCTCCAATTCTAGCCGCTCCTATAGACGCCAAATAATCCCCATACCATTGCTCAGGCACCCGAATACGCCTTCTGCACATCCTTATGATGTCATTTACATCCTTGTAATCCTTTTGCACCCTAACGCATGGAAAAACGAGCGCCCCTTCTTCATAGATATCTCTTGCATAAGCATGGTAAGTACTAGGTATAGAATTCCCGCAATCGGCTTGATGAGCCTTTGCACAAGCCGTAAATAAATGCTCGCCTCCAACAAAAACCGGAACTAAATACATGTGATCTGCAGAGTGAGTATTACCCATATACGGGTCGTTGTGTAAAAAGGCGTCTCCTGGAGAAAGATCTTCGTGAGTTTCACACATCGACTCTGTCTGTAGGCTACTACCAAAAATATGTACGGGCACCCCCTCTCCTGGAGCTAACAGTCTGTTGTCAGCAGTCACTATAGAACAGGAGAAATCTCGTATGACCGCGAGCACTGCCGAACGAGCAGTTCTCAACAAAGTGTTTGTCATTTCACCGACTATAGCGTTCATTCTATTAGCAAGTACAGCCATCAGTATAGGATCAGTCTTATACGGGTTCTTCTTTTTTTCTTTTTCTGCCATTAGGTTTATCTCACATCAAATTAGAAATAGCCTTTTCAGCGTGTCTCCATTTTAGCAAAATTTATGCTAACCTTTAACCAGAAACAACATTTCTGATCTTAAATAAATCTTAAGCGAAATTAACAATGATTGATTTATATACAGACTCTACACCAAACGGATGGAAAGTTTCGGTCATGCTCGAAGAAATTGACATGGAATATCGAGCACACCACGTAGATATACTCAAAGATGAGCAAAAAGAAGCCTGGTTTACGGACATCTGTCCAAACGGAAGAATTCCAGCTATAGTCGACCGCTCCAACGGAAATTTTGCTGTTTTTGAGTCTGGGGCAATTATGCTTTATTTGGGCGAAAAGACAGGTCAGTTGATCCCTCAAAATGGTCCCAGACGGTCAAGAGTCATCCAATGGCTGATGTTTCAGATGGCGGGAGTAGGACCCATGATGGGACAGTCCAATGTGTTCTATCGCTACTTCCCGGAAAAGATTCCTTCGGTAATACAACGTTATCAAAATGAATGCAGAAGACTCTTTGAAGTATTAGACAAAGAGTTGGAAGATAAAGACTATCTTTGCGATGAATATTCCATCGCGGATATCGCAAATTGGTGTTGGATTAGAATACACGAGTGGGGCGGAAGTAGTATAGAAAACTTAGTAAATCTTCAGAGTTGGTTACAGCGTATGGAAAGTCGCCCGGCATGCCAGCAAGGAATTAAGATTCCCCACGCCATAGATTTTTCTGAGCTCGAGAAAGATCTTTCGAGAGACAACAGCGCCGTACGAAGGCTTGTCACCCGTTAGCAAACATTTAAACCTGATTTCGAAGATATTCTATCCGTTTATCTAACGGGGGATGGCTCGACAGTAATTTTCCAATTCCTCCTGATATTCCAAAGGCATCCACGGAATCTGGCAACGACTCGGAAACCGGCGCAGCTTTTAACCTTTCTAGAGCAGCTATCATGTTAGCGACTCCAGCAAGCTGACCTCCTCCGCTATCTGCTCTGAATTCTCGATATCTGCTGAACCACATGACGACCATTGCCGCCAAAAACCCAAGGACAGATTGAGCTATATAATAACCCATAAAATATCCCATACCTCTGCGGCCTTTATCCATGGCAGCGGCGAGTATGTGAGCAAAAACCATTACAAAAGTATTCATGACACCCTGTAGTAACGTTAAAGTGACCATATCACCGTTAGCCACATGACTGATTTCATGAGCCATAACCGCCTCCACTTCGTTGGGCTTCATGTGCTGTAGTAACCCAGTGCTTACTGCAACCAAGGCCGCGTTTCTATTAGAACCCGTCGCAAAGGCATTAGGGCTCGGGGCCTGAAAAATAGCGACATCTGGCATTCCGATTCCTGCCTCTTTGGCCTGCTTCTCAACCATTTTTAAAAGCCATCTTTCAACATCATTTTGAGGATCCGTTATAACTCCCGCTCCTACACTTCTTAAAGCCATTGATTTTGACATCATCAAGGAAAAAAATGCTCCTCCCATTCCGAAAATGGAGGTTAAGACAATGAGTCCCATCATATTACCGCTTTGGCCAATACCGAGAATATTTAAGACAAATGACAGAACTATAACTACACCGGCATTCGTCAAAAGAAATAATCCTACTCGCATTTCATGATTTTCCTGAAAAAGCGTTTTTACATAATATCAAAATTTGTAGACCTTCTCTGATAGTATAAAAGAATTATCACTACGTTTTGATTACATCTTTTAGCGGCATTTTGACCTGAACCTTAGTACCAGTCTCGGGAAAACTATCAAAACTGATAGACCATCCGAACCGGTCGGTAATTCGATTCACCAAATTCAAACCTATGCCGTAGCCCTGAGCCTGTTTTGGATTGAACCGAGGCCGTAATACGTCATCTAAATGCTGTCGCGTCATACCCTTGCCACTATCTTGAATAACCACACCTGTATTATTCACGCATACTACCACCGAACCACTATCAGTATAGGAGCAAGCGTTTCTAATTAGATTCCCCATTACTATCGAGACTATTTTAGCAGAACTCAACACCTTTAAGCTCGCTAACTCTTGAAATTGCAAATCTAGCCCTTTTGCTTCAAAAATAAGCCTACAGGAACTGACCTCTTCGCCAACTACTTCGTTAACATCCACAACTTCTTTAATCATGGCTCCCTCATACTCTCTTGCGAGATGTAAAAGGACTTCGGTTAGCTCCTCCATATCTTTTGCAGCCCGCCCTATTCTTTCTATAGATGTAGCCGCCTCTTGGTCCAAATTGCTATTCTTAGAAAGCGAGAAACTTGCCATCTTAATCACTGTAAGTGGACTTCGGAGCTCGTGACTGGCTTCCCTAGTAAAAGTACGCTCACGGTCTATGGAGCGATCCACCCGCTCTAGAAGTTCACCCAAAGCTGTCGCCAGTGTCTCAATTTCAGAATCGAGCCTACGGGTCTTAAATTCACTTAGGAATTGAGCGATTTGCGGTCGTTCCAAATCGATATTCTGCACACTCCTAGCCAACTGTATCACGGGAGAGACGGCTCTATGTATCAAGACATAAGTTACCCAAGCCGAAAAGTATAAAATGATTAGTAATAACGCTAACGGCAAAATTCCAAAGTAGGTGGCTAACTCTCCGACATTATCAGCGTCAAAGACAAGAAAAAGCTGATCATTCTCTTCCTCAGTGACCAATACAACACCTGTATTCACAGGAGAAACAAAGTCGTGGATTCCCGGAGAAAGCCCCTGGAATTCTGACGGTATTTCTGGACTATTTTTCTTGAAAACATAACCAATCAAGGTATTCGTATTCGGAGCTGGGGTTTCTCGATCGATATTGTGCCTAGCCCAAAAATATTGGGCCTCTCTTTTGAGTGCGGATACGATCAATACTTCGCGTATCGCAAAATCTGCTAAATAGACACCTGATACGGCTACAAAACTAATCAAACAAAATTGCAATACGAACGCCCTGAAAAGGCTATTGTCTAACCGTCCTCTAGAAGTCATCTTCAAGACTCAGGCGGAAGCCCGAACTTTGAATCGTGTGGATGAGAGACGATTTAAATGGCTTATCGACAATCTTTCGAAGATTATACAAATGGCTCCGTAGCGCATCGCTATCCGGCGGCATATCACCCCATATCTCTTTTTCTAAACGTTTTCGACTTACAACATTAGGAGACTCCGCCATAAGAACAGCAAGAATCTTCTTACCTATCGGAGTTAGGACAAGCTCCATCCCCTGCCTAGTAACCACTTCGGTCTCGGTACACAAAATCAGATCTCCCACAACTAAGTTGCCATCCGGAGAATTCCTCGATCCTCTACGAATTAAGGCTTTTAGTCTAGCTGTCAGCTCTTCGAGTTCGAACGGTTTGATAAGATAATCGTCGGCACCTGCTTCGAAGCCCGAAAGCTTATCCTCAAGGGTATCACGGGCGGTCAGCATCAAAATAGGTGAATTAATTCGTTCCTCTCGTCTAAATCGTTCACATAATTTTACGCCATCTAAACCGGGAAGCATCAAATCCAAAATAATCGCGTCATAATCATTATTAGCGCCTAGCTCGAAGCCTAAAAGTCCGTTATCGGCGTAATCTATTACAAACCCTTCAGATTCCAAATGGTCGGAGACCATCTCAGCAATATCCCTATGGTCCTCTATCAGTAATATTTCTTCGCTCACCTGACGCCTCTAAACCACTTCCTACAATCGATCTCTTAACCGATAGGTCCTCTAACTATTTTTCGTAAGGTCTCTCCAAAAGTGCCCGGAGTCTCGTCCACCCAATGGAGCCACCAGCTCGCCCCGACTCTAGCATATTCTTCAAAAGAAGCTCCCTTACAGCCTTTATCACCAAGCATCCCACTAGCTACAAAATCAAACTTATCACTCTTGGTAAGGTTGGTTCTCACACGTTTTACCACAGCTTCAAAATCTGAGAGTGTGGGAAACCAATTAGCCCAAACCATAGGGTTTTCTTCCGGCATTACGACTGGGAAGATTCCATCCCAGCGAAGAGAGCGTTTAACGCCGGCTACGTGCGGTAACGTAGCCGCTATCCAAATTGGGAAACGAGGTTCTTGAATCGATTTAGGTTTAAATCTAACATCCTGTATATGGTAGCACTCGCCTGAAAAATTGGTCACCTTACCTTGTACGAGACCGTCCAGAATTGCCAATCCTTCGTCCAACTTCCTGGCACGAACTTTTCCGTCAGACTCTTCTCCGAACGCAGAAAATTCAAGTTCCGCCGGTTCTCCAAGACCCGCTCCGAAAACTAGTCTGCCTTTACTCAGATGGTCCAAAGTCACCAACTCTCTTGCCAACTTCCAGGGCCGCCGCCGCGCCAAAGGGGTAACGATAGGTCCGAATTTGATTTTAGAAGTTTCTCTAGCGATTACTGCTAAGGCCACACTCGGATCAACCGTATCTAGGCCATCCGCGCCTGTAATATTAAGGTGATCCCAAAGAAAAAGACCGTCGAATCCAGTTTCTTCTGCTTTCGACGCCAATTCCGCCAACAGATCCACGTTACCCCAATCTCCGAAATTCGGAACATAGATAGCCTGCTTAATCATTTAATTCAGTAAATGCCACCTCTCACTGGTTTTGGGAGGCCAATGCCACCCATCCGCCAGCTAGCCGGCCGACATGTTTCCTACTCGTGAGGTGTTCGAAGGCTTAATCTTGTCAGTAAAATTAGGCCAAACCTCTTCGGTAAGTAGCTCGAGACATCTCATCAGTGCGTCATGCGGCATATGGTTATAGATGAAATGCCAAAAATACTCGACCGGATAATGCTTTAACTGTTCTTCTATTTTTTTACAAACTGTAGAGGGGCTTCCATGAATACATAACCCGGCTTCCGACAAAGTTTCAAAAGTAGCCGGTTTGTCAAAAGGGCTTTGTCCGGGGTCAGCAACTGCAGCTCCGAAACCAAAGGGCACAAAAAATTTGTTCCATATAAATGAACCCGCATCCCTAGCAAGACGTTCGGCCTCTTCGTCGGTATCTGCAACGATCAGTTCTCTAGTTATAGCCATGCCCTGACCAAAGGCTAAGTCTCTCCCGGCTTCAGCGGCCGCTTCCTGCCCAGCGCGAAAGTGGGGAACGCAAATATCCGGATGACAAATGATCGTTATCGGCACCACGTTTCTCTCCATTGCCCAGCGGATAGAACGTTCAGATGTAGCAAAAGGCATAAACATATCGAGCATCTTGTCGTTATACAATCCGGGAGCAATACCAATTTGTTTTATCATGCCATTCTCGTCGCAGCCTTTCCCAAATTCATGCGTAACTTCTTTGCCGGCCCATTCGATATTTTCAGTAGGAATCTGCCAATGTTTCCCTTGGTGATCAAAAACGTCATTAGTCCAAGCTTTTATTATAATATCAAAATGTTCCTCGAATAGTTCTCTCTTCAGGTTTTCATATTCCTCTCCTGCTCCTGGAGAACCAAGCCCGGCTTTTTGACCTAACACGTTTACCCAACGAGGTTGATAGCCACGAGCAAAACCGGCGAACGCACGTCCTTCGTTCATTTGACTCATCATCGCTATGTCTTCAGCTAGGTTTATGGGATTCCTTGAGGGCAGAACATTCCCTAGCTGGCCAAATTTCATGTTCTTGGTTTTACTACCGAAATAGGTATTAAGCAGAACTGGATTGGTAGAGACTTCTTCACCTTCAATGTGAAAATGGTGCTCAGTGGTACCGCAACCGTAATATCCAAATTCGTCAGCATACTGCAGTTGCTCCGTAACCTCTTTCAGCATCATTTGGTACAGATCCGTACGTTTCCCAGCCATCCCAGCTTCGATATCTTCTTTCCTCCCCAATGAAGGGAGATAAAATAACCCAACTTCCATTTTCGAACCCTCCTAAATTATTTTAGGGCGCGACTAAACTAATAGTCTAACCGCCGTAATACGGCTAAATCTGCCGTATAGCGTACTACGGCAGCAAAAACGTTACCACCACTTTCAAAATCCTGGCCATTCAGAAACCTTCTTTTTATTTGGCTGCCACGGCCTCTATTTCTAATCGCCATTCCGGCTTAATCAACGATTTTACTAAGATAGCCGTAGAGGCAGGACGGGAATCTCCAAGATATTTAGAGCGCATTTCAGCGAAAAGGGAATAGTCGTCTACATTTACCAGATAAGCTGTTATTTTTACTATATCTCCAACGGTCATCTCGGCTGCCTCAACACACGCGACTACATTTTTCCAGGTTTGCTCAATCTGATCCTCGGCATCATCCGATACAGTCCCATCTTTTCTCAATCCCACCTGACCGGATATATGCGCGATTCTGCCTCCCGCGGGAATAACCACGGTATGGTGATACGCGTCGTTAAAAGGGGGTACGATTGTTTGCGGGTTGATTTTTTCTAAGGTCATTGCTTATTTACTCCCTTTGATATTATTTAGTAATGAATGTTAAGAAAACACTTGCTTTACTATACAACCGCTCTTTTACACGATAAATTATTCGACCTTTAGGGTTCGAACCTAGTGATCATGTAGATAAGTTCGATATTTTAGTTGAGCAATAGGTGTCTTGGAAATATATTTATTTAAGCAGCTATTTATTAAATTACAACAAGAGAGGGCTATTAACAGTGGGACTTTTAGACGACAAAGTCATTCTGGTAACAGGTGGCAGCTCAGGGATAGGTAAAAGCAGCGCAGAAATAATAGGCAAAGAAGGCGCGATCGTCGTTGTAGCTGATGTGCAAGACGAAGCTGGGGAGCTAACCGTTAGTGAGATTACAAAGAATGGTGGAAAAGCTTTTTACAAAAGAGTAGATGTAACCGATTTTGGCGGTGTGAAGAAAGCTATAGATGACTTGGTAGTAGAACATGGCCGAATCGATGGCGCTTTTAATAATGCCGGTATTGAAGGGCCGACGGCTAAGATTTCAGATTACGCGAATTCCGATTGGGCGAAAGTTATAGATGTAAATTTAACCGGTGTATACAACTGTATGAGATGCCAAATCGACCAAATGCTTACCCAATCAAATGGAGGCAGCATAGTAAACACGTCATCGGCTGCCGGACTCATAGGAATACCCGGGGCCACCGGCTACAATAGCGCGAAACATGGTGTGGTAGGGCTAACCAAAACGGTGGCACTCGAGTACGCGGCCAAAAATATAAGAGTGAATGCGGTATGCCCTGGTTTTATCGAAACCCCGATGCTAGAAAGAGTAACCGATGCCAGTGTCAAAATCAGAGAGCAATTAATAAAAATGGTGCCCATGAAAAGAGTAGCCAAACCGTCAGAAATAGGCGATGCGGTTGCGTGGCTGCTATCCCAAAAATCCTCCTATGTAACTGGTGTCGCTTTGCCAGTAGATGGCGGCTGGGTAGCTCAGTAACGATACATTTTAGTATTTCGATACAGATTCTAAATTAGGAGAACGTAATGGCGGTTGAAAAAGCTATAAGAACAAGTCAACTCTTTGTAGAAAAAGAACCTTACTACGAAGCTATCGATGACGAAATAGACGTGTTTTCGGCTGCTTTCAGTAATCAACTTCCCATATTGCTGAAGGGGCCAACCGGCTGCGGAAAGACCCGATTCATTGAATATATGGCTTGGAAATTAAAGCGTCCCATGGTAACAGTTGCTTGTCACGACGACCTGACAGCTTCCGATCTGATTGGAAGATATTTGGTGAAAGGAGGACAAACAGTTTGGGTGGATGGTCCGTTAACTGATGCCGTACGAAATGGCAGCATTTGCTACTTAGACGAAGTTGTCGAAGCACGAAAAGACACATCAGTGGTAATTCACCCGCTTTGCGATGATCGCAGAATACTACCGATAGAAAAGCTCGGAGAATTAATGCAAGCTCCTCCTGAATTTTGTCTAACTATCTCCTACAATCCAGGCTATCAAAGTGTGCTTAAAGATTTGAAGCAAAGCACTCGACAGAGATTTGTGGCAATCGAATTTAATTATCCAGATTCAGAAACAGAACTTAAAATAATCCTACGCGAAAGCCAAATCGACGAAACTTTGGGGCGGAAAATTGTCAAATTCGGTAGAATGACGAGAAATCTCAAAGGAAGCGGATTAGACGAGGGGGCAAGCACTAGATTATTGGTAAACGCTGGCAAGTTAATTCAAGAAGGCATAAAACCCGTTGTGGCAACAGACACCGCTATTGCTCATGCTTTAACGGATGATCAGGATATGCTGCAGGCGATACACGAACTAAGCAGATCGATCTTCTAACAAACCACTAACTAAATTTTACCAAAGTGAGCGATAATTCCAAACAAAATTTCCTGAACCGCGTAAGAGTAGAAAAAGACCTAGAAGGGGCTGCGGGCAGTATAATAAATAGTCTACCTAACTTAGAATATCTCGTGTCTCAGATCGCCGACCTCTCCACGAACGATCAACAATTCATCTACGATCAATGTAAATCGCTAGTCGGAACAAATGATGAACTGCTCAAGAGCTTCGTCTCTCACGTGCCTAGAGCCTTCACAGCCATGGCGATAAACGGAGTCAGAGAATGGATCGATAACGCGATTAATAATTACGACAATAGAGGATTGGGATCTGCAATTGAAGTTCTAGAAAATATAGATGGATACGCTAAAGAATACGTCAACAGAGATATTCGGTGCGATTTTGAAGATGCTAGCACTTTTGTTAGAAATTTTGTCACGGGGCTGGGAGGAAGAGAGTTAAAACTGGCTGTTGACTCAGATAGTTTTACTGATACCGAATCGTTATATCTACCAGACTCATTCGATCTTTTCCCTGTGGCTGACAAAAATTTCTCTTTATACAAATTGACCGCCACTCACCTGTGGGCCCAAACTTGGTACGGAACATGGCGAAATAAAGTGGTTGAGACTCTTCTAAAGATACCTGATACGGAGCAACATTTGGCCAAATTTAACCGTTTGGAATGCATCCGACTGGAAGCCCAGATAAAACGCGATCTACCGGGCCTCTTTCGACAGTTCAAGGCCATCGATTCCGAGTACCCAGAAGGAAAAGACATTTGGGACGATTGGAGGACTCGCGCTAGTAAACTCCAAGAACCTGCTGCAAAAGCCCTTGATAGCCTATCACTGTTAGAAGAATTTTCTGACGATATTACTCTCCCACCTTTGCAACCTTATCAAGGCGAAATGCACGTCAATAAAGTCTACGAGATAATGTCGGAACGCATCGAAAGGGAAAAAGATGAGTTCAGGAGCGCGTTGGACGATCTTATCCAAAACGAAACGAATATGACAGATGACGACGGCAGCTCCGAAAGAAAAATAGAAATTGAGTTAATTGAGGACGAAGAAGGCACTGGAGAAACAAAGTTTCAAATGAGCCTAGATGGCGAAAGCATCAACATTCCAGAACATCTACAAGACCTTCTGGGTTCTATAATGCAGGACTTAGGAGAAATTCCTGATGAGTATAAAGAACCTAACGAAAAAGGAGAATACTCAGACAAGCTAGCGGATCAATCAGACGAAAATACCAGTGACGCAGCAATTGACGGAGAGGACGGAGAGATTTTTAAATATGACGAATGGGATTGCACAAGACAACGATTTCGCCAACGATTCTGCTCTCTGAGAGAGATGAGCGTTCCTCTGGCGGAAACCGAATTTGTCGAGGACACTCTAGCGAAATACAAAGGGATCCTTAAGTCCATAAAGCGAACCTTTGAAGCGATACTGGGAGAAAATCGTTTACAAAGAAAGCAACTAGACGGGGATGGTATAGATCTTGATGCGGTCATCGATTCTTTCGCAGATCTTATCACTGGAAACGAGACTAGTGAGTATCTTTATACTAGGTACCGAAATCGAGAACGTAACATCGCGGTGATGTTTATGATAGACATGAGTGGCTCCACCTTAGGTTGGGTAAATGACGCAGAAAGAGAATCCCTAGTACTTCTCTGTGAGGCATTAGAATTATTGGGAGACAGATACGCCATTTACGGTTTTTCTGGCAGGACAAATAAGCGATGTGAAGTATACAAAATAAAGGAATTTGCTCAAAAGTATTGTGACGAAGTCAAACAAAGAATAAGTGGTATTAGACCTAAAGCTTATACCCGTATGGGAGTCGCTATAAGGCACTTGGGGCATCTGCTTAACCAAACACAAGCTCGTACGAAACTGCTAATAACCTTATCTGACGGACGACCAGAGGACTACGGAGGTTACAAAGGCAAGTATGGCATTGAAGACACGAGGCACGCGTTACTGGAAATCAAACAGTCTGGGATACACCCTTTTTGCATAACTATCGATAATGAGGCACAAGATTATCTACCCTATATGTATGGGAAAGTTAATTATGCTGTAATAGATGAAGTGCCCAAGCTACCTTATAAAGTCGCAGATATCTATCGCAGGCTAACCACATAGAATTGAGATACAATATCCGCTTGCTAATTTACGAATGAACAAAATGTTTAAAAATATCTTGGTTGCTAATCGAGGTGAAATTGCTTGCAGGGTAATAAAAACTGCCAGGCGTATGGGCTTACAAACCCACGCTATCTTCCACCACGTTGATCGCAAAGCCCCGCATGTGGAGATGGCGGATTTCGCCCACGAATTAGAAGCAGACATACCCGTGAGTGCCTATCTAGATATTGAGCAAATTTTAGCAATCGCAAAAACCGCTGGTATTGAATCGATCCATCCCGGCTACGGTTTTCTTTCGGAGAACAGTGTCTTTGCTGAAGAAGTGGAACGGAATAACATCGAATTCATAGGCCCCAATGCCCAATCTATCGTACTTCTCGGAGACAAAATAAGGTCACGTCAAACGGCCATTGAGGCAGGTGTGCCTGTATCACCCAGCATCGAATTCAAAGATGATCAAAATATTTTTGTAGAAAAATGCCAAACAATCGGGTTTCCTCTGCTGATAAAAGCGTCGGCAGGAGGTGGAGGGAAAGGCATGCAAATTGTTACTGCTCCGGACGAACTTGTGGAAAAACTTGATTTATCCCGGAGAGAGGCTATGCGATATTTTGGGGATGATCGGGTTTACGCCGAGTCCTATATATCCAGACCTCGTCATATTGAAGTGCAAATACTAGGGGATGGAAAAGGAAATATCGTACACGTGTATGAGAGAGAATGTTCTATCCAGAGGCGTTTCCAAAAAATAATTGAGGAAAGTCCAGCACCAAACCTTAACGAGAAGTTGAGAGAAGAAATTTGTAACTCCGCCTGTAAATTAGCAAAACGTTTAAACTATAGAAATGCTGGTACGGTAGAATTCATCCTTTCAGACAAAAATGAGTACTATTTTCTTGAAATGAATACGAGGCTTCAAGTGGAGCATCCCGTAACAGAATTAGTGTGTGGGTTAGATTTGGTTGAAGAGCAAATCCTAATAGCTAGTAATAGATCGTTATCGTTTCGCCAAAAAGAAATCGAACAAAACGGCCATGCCATCGAAAGCCGAATTTGTTGTGAAGAGCCGCTAAGCGACTTCGCGCCAGCTACTGGCAAGGTAGAAAAACTTCATCTCCCTGAGATAAACGACGTAAGGTACGACGTCGGATTTTCTGAGGGACAACAAATAACATCCGATTTTGATTCTATGATAGGCAAATTGATTTGTTTCGGCGTGGATAGGACTGCCGCAGTAAAAAAGTGTATAGAAGCTATAGGAGAAGTTCACATTCTTGGGGTTGAGACTAATCTTAATTTTCTCCTGTCGATCTTTAAAAGCGACGCTTTTCAAAAAGGAAATATAGACACGGGTTTCGTTTCCGATAATGCCGAATTGTTAAACAACTCAGGGATGCCTGATGAGATGATACCCGTAGCGGTAATTTTAGCGACGCTCGAGAACGCAGAAATAAAACGACTGATTTTGGAAACCTCCGACCTTCATTCCCAAATCGGAACATGGAGAAATTAAATTGGGATTCCGCACTAACTTCACCATACAAAATAATCGCTATTCTGTAGAAATACTCGCCCTAAAACCCCGATTGTCAGTTGCGGTGAACGGGAGACCATACACGGTAAATCATATCTCTGAAAATAACCAAGGATCTCAGATAATAGAAATAAATGGGCTTTCCTTTAGCGCCACTTGCCTGGACTCACCCGAGATCGCTCATGTCAAAATAAACACAAAAACCTGCTTGTTTAAGAAGCAAGATACTAGAAATAACGGCCAGAAGGAGACACAATCTGGAAACATTGTCACAGCGTCTATGCCCGGTATCCTGGTCGAAACATACTACGAAGAAGGGGATCTCGTTAGTAAAGGTGACGTGATTTTAGCCACCGAATCGATGAAAATGCAAACGAACGTAACGGCTCCCAGAGACGGGATCATAAAGATAATCCATTTTAAAGAAAATGAAACTTTTGAAAAAGGCGCTACCCTGGTCTCGTTAAAGGAGGTTCCAATTGACTAGAATTAGCTCAGACATAAAAACCAGTTCTTCCGAATTTAAAAGGTTCTATCGACACAATAAGCAACTGTCGGAAAAGCTAAAGGAAAAGCAAGAAATCGCTAGGAATCAACGTCCCGATAAGGACTTTAAGCGATTGGCCGACCAAAACAAAATGGTACCTAGGAAAAGAATTGACCTATTACTGGACCCCGGTAGTCCATTTTTAGAGTTCTCAACACTCGCTGCAAATATGGACTATAAAGGAGAAGCTCCCTCGGCAAGTTGCATAACCGGTATAGGAATAGTACATGGGCAAGAAGTCATCATTCATGCGAACGACTCTACAGTGAAAGGTGGCGCCTGGTACCCTCTAACCGTAAAAAAAATCGTCAGGTGCCTGGATATTGCCATAGAAAATAGACTTCCAGTTATTCATCTTTGCGACAGCGCTGGAGGCTTTCTACCCCTACAATCAGAGCTATTTCCTGACAAATACATGGCTGGGCGAATGTTTCGGAATCAATGTGTGCTTTCCAAAATGAACGTCAAACAGCTGGCCTTGGTCTTTGGACATTGCACGGCAGGAGGAGCATATGTGCCTGCCCTTTCCGATTATTCGGTAATAGTCAGGGGCAGTGGAGCCGTATTTTTAGCTGGCCCCCCTTTAGTAAAAGCCGCTACGGGGGAAGTAGTCACAGCGGACGAATTAGGCGGAGCCGATCTCCATACGCAAGTTAGCGGCACCTGCGATTATGCCGCGGATTCGGAAGAAGAGGCTATACGCATTGGTCGGGAAATAGTCTCCCATTGGAACAAAAATCCTAAATACAAGGAACCTGTCGCAGACTCGGCTGATCCCTTTTATGATCCCGACGAACTCTACGGTATCATCCCGGATGATATAAAACGTCAGTTTGATATGAGAGAAATTATAGCGAGACTTGTTGATGAAAGTGATTTCCACGAATACCAACCCGACTACGGTAAAACAATGATTTGCGGTTATTCTCGATTGTGGGGATATGAAGTAGGGATATTGGCAAATAATGGCGTTCTCTTCAACGACAGCACTCTTAAGTCAGCTCACTTTATAGAATTGTGTAACCAAAACGAAACGCCCTTGATCTTCCTGCAAAATATCACAGGGTTTATGGTCGGAAAAGATTATGAAGCAAATGGAATAACTAAGGACGGAGCAAAAATGTTGATGGCTCAAGTTGGCTCCCATGTTCCTAAATTTACTGTCATGTGCGCAGGATCTTTTGGAGCCGGCAACTATGGAATGTGTGGCAGAGCCTACGACAGCCGATTCCTTTATTCGTGGCCTAACCATCAAATAGGCATAATGGGTGGAGAACAAGCTGCCAAAACATTAGTGGAAGTTAAAGAACGCCAATTAAAAAAACGAAGTAAAGTCGTTGACAACAAAGTACTAGACCTAGTCTATAAAGAAACGTTAGAGGCTTACCAGCATCAAATGTCTGCCTACTACGCGACGTCCCAGTTATGGGATGACGGCATACTCGATCCCGTAGATACCAGAAACGCTCTCGGCATATCCATTTCGGCAGCAATGAACGCTCCTTTCGTCAATCAGGGTTACGGAGTCTTTCGTTTGTAATATGATACCTACACTTCCACTTGGAGAGCTCTTGATACAGCATCTAGCTCCTCAATAGTTTGGATAGTATTACTGTCTAGCCCTTCAGATATCCCGAGAATCGCGATTGCTAACTGCATGTTATTAGAAACCCCTACCTGCATTCTCGAAATATTTATACCAAGTCTTCCGAGAATTTCCCCCAGAGACCCGATAACTCCCGGTTGATCGGCATGCCACGTGAACAAAAGATGTCCCTGCAATGGTGATTCTATTTCGTAATCACCGACGCGTACCAGCCTAGGATGCAAACCATCAAAAATCGTGCCCTCCAAAACTAACGATTCCGATTTAGTCTTTACTGTTACTCTCAAAATAGAAAC
This sequence comes from uncultured Gammaproteobacteria bacterium, assembly GCA_964642505.1. Classification (GTDB taxonomy): domain Bacteria; phylum Pseudomonadota; class Gammaproteobacteria; genus TMED69. Next base: position 15,502 of record CAZXQY010000036.1, read on the forward strand.
ATAATCCCTAGAGTCCAGAGAACTTATTTCACTCACCTGCATACCTTGTCTTCTTGCCAAATATAGTGCATTAATCTGATTCACAGGAACCGAATGATGTCCGGTCAACAAACCAATGATAACGGAGCTTGTGATTGAATGAGTATCCAACTTAGCAGCATCTCCAAAGGTAGCAACTTCTAGGGAGGAAATAGTATCTCTAGCCATACAACCTATTAATCGCCCTAGTTTCTTACCTAACTCTGCGTATGGAACTATCCGTTCCAATTTTTCTGTCTCGACATTCGGTACGTTCACCGCGTTTTTTACTTCGCCAGTTAAAAGATACGAAGCTATATTGTGCGCAATTTCGACTCCAACGGCACTTTGCGCCTCGTGAGTCGAGGCGCCCAGGTGGGGAGTAAAATATACTTTGTCCAAATTCAAAAGTGGACTATCTTTTGGAGGCTCCTCATTAAACACATCTAAGGCTGCCCCAGCCAAGACACCGTTCGTAATTGCTTCTGTCAAAGCGTTTTCGTCTACAAGCTCTCCACGAGCACAGTTAATCAGCATGGCGTCTTTTTTCATGCCGCTAAACAGATTGGTACTGAACATTTTTCTCGTTTCTTCTGTCACTGGGCAGTGCAAGGTTACATAGTCAGCCTTCGCCAAAAGGTCTTTTAATTCATTTTTTTCGACGGCATGTTCTTTAAATGTTTCATCGGTAACAAAAGGATCGTAGCCTAATACTCGCATTTTTAGAGCGGCACATCTTTCTGCCACCAATCGTCCGATCGTACCAAACCCCACCACTCCGACGGTCTTTCCTGACAACTCCAAACCTAAAAATTTATTCCTCTCCCACAGACCGGAACGTACAGATTTATCAGCCTCTGGCAAATTACGACTCAAGGAGAAAATATGTCCGATTGCTAGTTCGGCCGTAGTTGTGGCATTAGCGTCCGGAGTATTCAACACCACGACGCCCTTCTCGGTAGCCCGTTCCACGTCAATATTGTCTACCCCGATACCTGCTCGACCAATAACTTTCAATTTTTCCGCACTCTCCAATAAAGGGCCCTTCAACTTAGTCGCACTTCTGACTATCACCGCGTCGGCATCTTTAACATGCTCGGTAGCGTCCTCTGGAGGCAGCCCAGGTATAAAAACCACATCTAGCTCTGGGTATTGCTTTAGTACGTCGATACCTTCAGAAGCTAATTTATCTGCTACAAAAATTTTATGCATTTTTACCTTATCCTATTTTCCTATAACTCTGCTTTACATTTCTCTAGGTAGAAAATTTGTACTTAGACTCAAAGTAAGCCCACTCAATCCACGGCAGCAGTAAACGGATATCTGAGGACTCCACCGTCGCCCCGCCCCAAATCCGCAAACCTGGTGGAGCGCTGCGATAGGATTCAATATCGTACGCAGCCTTCTCGACAGCTAACATTTCTACTAAATACTTAGTTATTCCTCTTTGTTGTTCTTGAGGGGCTCCTAGGAACCAATCAGCCGTTATCTTGAGACATATGGAGGTGTTAGAACGATATTCTTTTCTATCAGCCAGAAAGTCGATCCATGGCGTTCTTTCCACCCAGTCAGAAATTATTGACAAATTAGTGTCGGACCGTTTCCACAAAGCATTCAAACCGCCGACTCGTTCAGCCCAACCCAAAGTAACTAGGTAATCTTCAACACAGAGAAGGGAAGGCGTATTTATGGTAGCCCCTGAAAATAACGCTTCATTTATCTTACCTTTTTTTGTTAAGCGAAAGATTTTCGGTAGAGGCCAAACAGGTTCATATTTCTCTAGCCTAGAAATAGCTCTAGGACTTAACACAATTACACCATGAGCGGCCTCCCCTCCTAGTACCTTTTGCCACGAGAAGGTCGTTACATCTAGTTTTTCCCACGGAAGTGGCATAGCGAACGCTGCGGACGTTGCATCACAAATTGTTAGTCCCCTTCGATCATCAGGAATCCAATCTCCGCTTGGTAATTTGACACCGGAAGTGGTGCCGTTCCAGACAAAAACGATATCCGCATCAAAAGAAAGCTGTTCTAGAGAGGGAAGTTCCCCGTAATCTGCGATATGAGTACGTACCCTTTCAATCTTTAGAGCGTCTACTACGTCTTGAACCCATTCGCCACCAAAACTTTCCCATGCTAGGACTTCTACAGATCGCGGGCCTAAAAAATTCCATAATGCCATCTCTACTGCACCGGTATCCGAACCAGGAACAATTCCCACAAGATAGTCCTCCGGTACTTCCAGAATTTTTTTTGTTAGGGTGATAGCCTTTTTTAGCTTTTCTTTACCATCCACGGACCGATGCGAGCGCCCTACCAACGCTCCCTTCAGCTTACTGACATCCCAATCTGAATGTTTTGGACATGGACCTGAGGAAAACGATGGGTTAAACGGCTTATTACTAGGTTTATTATTCATCGAAAATCTTCAATTACCGCAGTGCAACAATAGGTCTATTCTACGTATAAGGAAGCGGTATTGCAAAATTGAGACACATTCTTCGTAGATTCATTATTTAAAATCTCTAGATGATGCATTGAGACTTTGCACCATAGAACTATGGTCGCAGAGACTTTGCGCTACCACATGCACGACCATACCATCTTTCTGTACCTTACCCCTAACACCGAGAATTTTTGAATTAATCAATATTCCCTCAAAATCTTGCACTAAATCAGGCCAAACTATTAAATTAATAAAGCCTGATTCATCCTCAATAGTAACAAATACCACCCCTGCAGCTGTCTGGGGTCGCTGACGACTTATCACCAATCCTATTACATTAACAATAGTGTCATGTTGAATCGTTTGCAGACAATTAGCAGTAACGTGAAATTTAAATTGTTCCTTGTTTCTAAGAAAATTTATGGGATGGCGACCTAAAGTAAAATTCGCTGTTGAATAATCAATTAATACATCATCTACTTCAGTAGGCCGACGCAACATCGGGAGAGCTTCCTCCGGGATGACACTCTTTTTCAAAATCCTACCTTTTTTCGGCAATATAGATTTCCAGACAGCTTGATATCTATTATTTCCAACCAAACTTCTTAAAGCGCCCGCATACGCTAGGATCACCATTTTATCCACGCTATTAAAAGAGAGATTGATAACGTCATCTATCTTATGGAACGGCTTCTGCCTTCTGGCACAAACTAATTGAGAAACATACTTTTCTCCAAGCCCTCTAATTAATCTAAGACCAAGGCGGATGACTGCTTTACCATAATTATTTACTTCTAACGTTGAGTCCCAATCACTTTTTATGATGTCAAAGGGTCGAATTTCTACGCCATGCGCAACAGCATCTCTTATTAGTTGCGCAGCAGAGTAAAAGCCCATGGGTTGACTATTAAGCAATGCAGCAGTAAATGCTGCAGGCTGATGGCATTTCAACCAAGATGAAACATATGCTAACAATGCAAAGCTTGCTGCATGAGACTCAGGAAATCCATACTTTCCAAACCCTCTAATTTGCTCAAAGATAGTTTCTGCATAGTGTTTGTCATAACCTTTCAAAGCCATTCCATTTATTAAGCGCTGTCGGAATTTATCTATTACATTATCCTGATTCCAAGATGTTATTGAACGTCGCAAAACTTCAGCCTCTCCCGCTGAAAAACCCGCTGCAACAACAGCCAACTTAATTACCTGTTCTTGAAACAACGGTACACCAAGCGTTCTTTTCAACACACTTTTCACTTCCTCACTTGGATAAGAAAATTGCTCTTCACCCCTACGCCTTCTTAAATAAGGATGAACCATGTCTCCTTGAATAGGGCCAGGTCGTATAATTGCTATCTCGATCACCAAATCGTAGAAACACTTTGGTTTCAATCTTGGCAGCATTGCCATTTGTGCTCGAGATTCAATTTGAAACACTCCAACGGTATCTCCTTTTTGGATCATATGGTAGGTTTCTCCATCACCCGATGGAACATCCGAAATTTCGTAACGCTGACCATTAAAACGTTCCATTAACTCAAAGCTTTTCCTAATAGCTGTCAACATACCCAATGCCAAGCAATCAAATTTAAGTATGCCCATAGACTCCAAATCATTTTTGTCCCATTGGATCACAGTTCTGCCTGGCATCGAGGCATTCTCTGTCGGGACCATTTCTGAAATTTCTTTATCAGAAATCACAAATCCTCCTACATGTTGAGAGAGGTGTCTCGGGAAACCGATCAATTCTTTAACTCTTTCGGTAAACATTTTTAATCTTGAAACATTTTCTTGATCTTTCTCTATGGGAAGTAATGTTGACTTCAAGCCTTCCGTTTCCCAAAATTCTTTGTCTCTAAGCAATGATTTTATCTCATGCGATTGATAACCTAACGCCTTACCAACATCTCTGACAGCACTTTTCTTTTTGTAAGTTACAACAGTCGATGCTAATGCTGCATATTTACGGCCATAACGTGAGTACACGTACTGCACCACTTCTTCTCGCCTCTCGTGTTCAAAGTCCACATCGATATCAGGTGGTTCATCACGTTCCTTTGAGATAAATCGCTCAAAGAGCATTTCCATAGCCGAAGGATCAACTTCGGTAACACCCAGACAGTAGCAGACAGCTGAGTTCGCCGCAGACCCTCTACCTTGGCAAAGTATTCCTCTCGACTTCGCGAAAGACACAATATTTTCTACAGTCAAGAAAAAGCCTTCATAACCTAAATCCTTGATCAAGGTCAATTCATGTTCTACTAATTCTCTAACCTTGGGTGGCACTTCAAATGGCCAACGTTTCCTCATACCCTTCTCAGTAAGACTTCTTAAATAAGAAGTTGGATCATGATTGTTTGGTATTATTTTTTTCGGGTATTCACAGTGGATCTGACTGAGATCAAATTCGCACTGGTCAGCAATTTTTATCGTCTCTTCAAGTATCTGTCGAGGATATAAATGTTGGATTCTACGTAGGGGCCTCAAATAACGCTCAGCATTACAAAAATTTCTAATTCCGATCTCATCTACCGTGGTTTTGTGTCTTATTGCCGTTATTGTGTCCAACAGAAATCTTCTGCCATATTCATGCATCCGAACATCTCCTATTGCCGTCATCGGAACGCCAAAGTGTTTCGCTTTGACACACATTTCTTCGTAAAGCATTTGATCCTTTCCTCCATAGAAATTACCTACTCCTATCCATAGACGATTAGAAAAATGATCTTTAAACCAACCTAGTAATTTTTTATTTATGTCTTTTTCAATTGTTTTTACAATCACCAAGCTATGACGCAGCCTCATTAAATCCTTTAAAAATATGAGGTAATCACCTTTTGCTTGTCGACTTCTTCCTAAAGAGATCAATCTGGAAATCTCTTTGTAAGCAGTCAATGTATTAGCAAGCAAAACAAGGTTGGTTCCTTCAAAAACCGTAATCGCTGTACCTACTATCAGTTTCATGCTGTGCTGCTTTGCCTCTTCATAGGCACGGACAACTCCACTGAGACTACACTCATCGGTGAGCGCTATCGCGTAATAGTTATTCCTTACTGCTACTTGAATCAGCTCCTCAGGATGAGAAGCGCCCTTAAGAAATGAAAAATTACTTAGACAATTTAATTCTGCGTACTTCAATTGAGAATTTCTGTGAAACTTTCTTATATACTGTTTATTTATACAGTATATAAGTTTTTACAGGAATATCCCACATTTACTCAATGGACGTAGCTTTAAGTACCAAACTCGGTAAATTTCAGGAATAGATATCTCATTGAGTCCGATTGCTTTACAATCTTTCCTTTTTAGAATCGAGAAAATTACAAGTAATGTTTGAAACTCTAAAACCTTTAACTGCCGATCCAATATTGGGTTTGATGGCCGAATTTCGCAACGACTCTAGGGGAAAAAAAATAGACTTAGGCGTCGGTATTTACCGAGATGAAAATGGTGACACTCCTATTATGGTAAGTGTGGCTGAGGCGGAAAAAAAACGAATTAAGAATGAGACAACGAAGGCTTACATTGGACCTGCTGGATCAGAATCTTTTAACCTCCTTACCCAAAAACTAACTCTTGGTAATAACCATACAGCGATTAAAGAAAATAGACTTTCAAGTGTGCAAACACCTGGCGGCTGCGGCGCACTTCGAGTCGGTGCCGAGTTAATAAAACGTGCGAACCCCGCCTGTACTATCTGGGTAAGCGAACCTACTTGGGCCAACCATATACCACTGCTAGGCAACACAGGACTAAAAATAGTCGAATATCCGTATTACTCACCGGAAACTCAAAGTTTAAGAAGACAAGAGATGTTTGAGAAACTAAAAACGGTTCCCGCTAACGATATTGTTCTGGTACATGGGTGTTGCCATAATCCTTGCGGAGTTGATCTCGGGATCGAAGACTGGGAAACATTAGTAGAACTAGTAAATAAACAAGGTTTCATCCCCTTCGTTGATCTGGCCTACCAAGGACTTGGAAAAGGACTCTCCGAAGATACAGCAGGACTGAGATTCTTAGCCGATAACGTACCGGAGCTGATAATCGCTACCTCTTATTCTAAAAATTTCGGTCTGTATAGAGAGCGAGTAGGTGCACTGCAAGTAGTAAATCAAGGTGCTGAAACAGCACCAGTTACTCAAGCACAGCTTGGGTCTACTGTAAGAGGGATTTATTCGATGCCGCCGGCACACGGCGCGGCAATAGTTGAAACCATTTTAGCGGACAAAACTTTATATGCTGACTGGGACAAAGAATTACGTGGAATGCGTGAGCGGATTAATAGCCTTCGCAGAGTGCTTGCCGAAACATTAACTGAACACGCCGAAAGAGATTTCAGCTTCATTAGCGAACAAAGGGGCATGTTCTCCTTCCTAGGTCTGACCCAAAATCAAATTTCGGAGCTCAAGGAAACATTTGGTATCTATATGGTTGATTCCAGTAGAATAAACGTAGCAGGAATCAACGACTCGAACATAGACCATTTTATTGAATCAACGGCGCAGGTTTTACGAAAGTAAATTAAACGCGGTACACCACCTCTTTGACAGTTCCTGTCTTCATTGAACCGATAGCCACTGCATCATAATCTGAAGTCTGGGCCAAAGACTCCTTGGCGATGCTCACCGACGTCGCCACCTCCTCAACCGAATCCGCCATATTTATAAGAGGTAAAACTCGCTTTCCTTCCGTGTTTTTTAAAAAACCACTACGGGACGTCATTAGCTTTACTAGATTTTTAGGTTCAATGCGATCGCCCGGCATCATGCCCATGATAGCCGATAAGTGTTCCACCCGATGCGCAACAGCAGGGGTGAGGTTTTTACCAATAACCTTCAAAGATAAAACAGGTACCACAGTGTCAGCGAAAGAAGGAATTAGTGGCTCGCGCTCGTTTGGCGCCTTGATGAGCCGCGCTCTAGCGCCATCCGCTTTTATCAACATATAGTCTTCGGAACCATTTTCCCATATGAACTTCAAAGTTGACTCGGGTAAGCCAGCTACCCTACTCTTTCCTATTTCCGGCCCGAAATAAGCCCGAACTCTGACATCATCCTCCAAAAAACTAGGGTATTTTCCCTGTCGAACGCTGACTAATCTATCCACGTACCGCTCATCATAAAAATACATATGAGTTGTCGATGTGAGTGCGATATTGCCTTTAAGATACTTACTCAGGGCGTACATAGTTGTCTTTTTGCCGCCCGCTCCAACTAGACAAATTACTTTACTTTTGGACCCGGTAAATATTTCCATAATCTATCAAATATTTTTGCGGAAGATATACTATTTAAGTATTCTCTTTCTCTGCCTCTTTCTCAAAATCATTGTCGCTATCCAAAGAATCTAGAGCGGGATAAAATTTCTTAAAATCTGATTTCATCTTCTTAAGAGGTACTGAGCGATACTCGCCTCTGTGATTAATGTACTCCATGTGATCGCGCCCATCCATGTCATAGGGATGGTAGATAGAATCCTCTCGACCGTCGAATTCCAACGGCAAGATCCTAAACTTTTCACAAAGTTCTTTATTGAAAGCCGGGGTGGCTTTCACCCACTTCCCGTTCAGCCAAATTGATGTGTAACCATGCCACAAAAATACATCCGTACCCATGGCTTCCCGAAGCTTTTCCGTTAACAGGTGGTTCTTGACATCCGCGTAACCAAGTGCCGCCGGAATACCTTTATATCTCAACAACGCTGCCAAAAGTATAGCCTTGCTGACACACCAACCTCGCCCAGTTATTAACGCGGTACTAGCCTTCAAGCCTTCGACAGTCATAACGATTCCATAAGGGTCGTATCTAATCTGATCCCGAACCGCGTAGTACAAAGATACACTCTTTTCAAGATCGTTTTCACCCGAACAAAATTCTTCCGCGAAAGAGTTTACTT
>CAZXQY010000037.1:0-5669 GCA_964642505.1 uncultured Gammaproteobacteria bacterium
GAGTGGCTTGATAGATTTTATGAAAAAAGAACCCGTTCGATTGCACAAAATAGTTCTAGGCGAAGTGCGTTAGCTCAAATTGCCAGATATTTCGTAGGAGCCGCTTTCGTACTTCCTGTGCTCCCTTTTGATCGTTCATCTGCCAACGCTGCCGGCCAAGCAAAAGATTTTGATCCCCTTGACGATCAACGATGCGAATATTGGAGATACTGCGCGCTAGACGGGCATCTTTGTACCTGTTGTGGGGGTTCCATCACGACGTGTCCTCCTGGGTCGACGCCATCCTCAGTCAGTTGGATAGGAACTTGTGAAAACCCAGAAGACGGAAAGCACTATATTGTCAGTTATTATGATTGTTGTGGCATTGCATCTTGCGGCCGTTGCTATTGTAACGAAAATGTTGGCGAAAAACCTGCTTACAGAATGGGACTTCATAACGATATCAACTGGTGTATGGGCAATGAATCAGAAGTCTATCATTGTACCGTTTCCATAGTTTTGGGAACTGCTTCTGAAAGTTCATAAGAGAAGTCTAAGTCAACTAAAAGGAAGACCGTTAGTCCTAATGCTCCTGCTAGGACTCAGTGTGTTTTGCGAAGCCAGGTCTCCGGCTGAAAATTACATAATTCATTGCAGTGGTTGCCATAAATCTAACGGGTCCGGAAGTCAGATTAATCTCGTTCCGGATATAAGAAATGTGGTCGGCTATTTTACCCAAGTACCAGATGGTCGAGCCTATATTATTCAAGTTGCCGATATTTCCCAAGCTCCACTGCCAGACGATGATTTGGCTGCTCTAATCAACTGGACCCTATATAAATTCAGTAAAGATCAGCTGGCTACCCATTTCAAACTTTACACAGAAAAAGAAGTCAAAAAATTAAGAAATACCCGTCCAGCTGACCTGCATTCTGTTCGAAGAAAACTACTAGTATCGCTGAAGCAAAGAGGTATACAATTACCAAAATATGTAAGACCTTGAGGTACTAGTATGTTCGTTGACTATATGAAAACCATACGAGAGCGCTACCTAAAACTTGGCTATGAGCCCTACAGATGGTTTCATGCCGACGATAACATCGTCCCGTTCACTCCTTTGAAAAAAAAGCTGAAGAATTCTAAGATAGGACTATTATCCACCTCCGGGGCTTACTCCGTGGGACAATGCGCCTATCACTATAAAGATGACACCTCCATCAGAGCCATAGATAAAAACTGCGCCCTTTCCAATATTCGTTTCTCCCATATCACCGAAAATTACTTGGAAAACCCAAGAAAGGATCCGAACTGCATACTCCCCCTACGACAATTACTTAAACTAGAAGCCCTTGGGGTAATCGGTAACTTGGCTAACGAGGTTTTCTCTTGCATGGGCGGCGTATATTCCCAAAGAAGGGTCTTGAATGAAACGGCACCAGAATTATATAGTCGGTTCTCTGACCAGGAGGTCGACGTCGTACTCCTAGTTCCTATGTGACCAGTATGCCACCAAACCGGGTGTTTGGTTGCTCGTTTTTTAGAGGGAAAAGGCATTCCTACATTGTGCTTGGGCTCAGCCTACGACATTTTAAATGCGGGTAAGGCGCCTAGGTCAGTATTTTTAGATTACCCTCTTGGTCACAGTTGTGGAAAACCTTTCTCTGAGAAGGATCAAGATGACGTTCTGGAACAGGCAGTAAAACTTTTTGAACAGATTACTGAACCTGGAAACATCGTTATTCTAGATAAGCAATGGGAGGACGATAATTGGAGAATAGACGCTAGTTCGACCGCGGCTTCAGACACTAGACAGCCGAGAGACCAATCCCCTCAATTCCAGCACGCTGCTGATTATGATGCCGCCGTTGCCTCGGGCGCTATTTGAACTCTACTTGGGACCCAATAATATCAGCCAAACGCCTCGAAGGAGTTAAGCGCGAGCCATAGAACCACCATCAACGTTCAAAATTGTACCTGTACAATATGAAGATTCATCAGACGCTAAAAATAAGCAGGCATAAGCAACCTCCTCCGTCGTCGCCGGCCTTCCCATTGGTGCGATCAATTTGGGGTTTTCCTCTGAAAACAACATGGGTATTACACTCTCAACCATTTGCGTGTCAACAAATCCGGGAGCAACAACATTACATCTAATATTATCGTCCACGTAAGCAACAGACATGGACCGAGTGAGATTAATAATGGCGCCTTTCGTCGCCGTGTACGTATGCGCGTCCGGCGCTCCAGCTAACCCGAAAATACTCGCCACATTTACTATCGAACCATTTTTTTGCTCTTTCATTTGTCTTACAACAAGCCGACTAACATAGAACACGCTGTCAAGATTCAGAGACATTACTTCTCGCCACTTTTCGATAGGCGTGGAATCAATAGGGTCCATCGATCCGATGCTGCTTTCTCGAAGATTGTACCCAACGCCAGCGGCATTCAATAATATATCGATGCGGCCGTACTTTTCGATGCAAATTTGAACCGCGGCTTCGGCCTGCTCAGGATCAGATAGATCCGCGCTAAAGACGGCACCACTTCCTCCTCTGGATTCCACCAGCTGCAACGATTCGTCGAGATTCCTTTGGGTTCTAGAGACACCAACAACGGTTGCTCCCTCTTCACAGAACTTTAGCATGCAAGCTCTACCTATCCCTGTGCCCGCCCCAGTCACCAAAGCTATTTTATCTTTCAAACGACTCATTTCTAATCCTCTCGAGTTTGACCCAACAGTCGAAGTAGATCTTCGTGTAACTCGAACCAGACGGTATGATAGCTCTCGATTCTAGCATCACTTACCCAATCTATATCCCCATCTTCAGCCTTTTCCAACGCATTTATTAATTTAGATTTATAGTGCTCGAAGCGTCCAATTCGACTAATCATTCTCCCGAGTATAGGCTCAAACTGGTCGTGAATCGCGCCTAGTCGATCAATGATTCTCTCATCATAATCTGAATCACTGTGGTCATTGGGGATAATATGTCCACCCACCTCAACGGTTTGCCATTCGGTTAACAACTGTTTTAGGTTTCGATTAATAGCTTCAAATTTGTTATAAGAATTTACGAAATCTTCATCTGCTCTAATTTCATAACAGAATCTAGAATACTCTGAGTCCAGTATCATGCGTCCCGCTGGGGAAAGTAGATACGTATCATCGACTTGAACTAATCTCCCTAACGAAACAGCTTTTTCCAAGGCTTCCGCCGCCGTCTGTTTTTCCAGTCCCGCTATTGAAGAGATTTCATCAGTTTTCCCATTACGTTTTATAGCTGTCGCATGCATTATCAAATGTGAAAGGCTTGTCATAATAACCCTCGAATCTACTCAGTTTTGTTTCTCATATTTTCTATGTCGTCCCTAGTCAAACTGGCGCCCTTTCCTTTCAAGTTTCGGGACAGACTTTGTTCGATCGAGAATAACTGATCTGCCTTGTCGCTATTATGGTGATATTTTATCCAATCGGAGCACAAGAAACGGAAATCCTCCGAACACACTTTAGGTACAAATTTCTGACTGAGGGCATTATACTCCTCTAGTGTCAGCAATCCCTTAGAAGTCCTATACAGATTTTCTTTGGGCGGCAGAGAACTCGAACCTCCCTCAATAAAGCCCACCGACTTCGTATATGGTTCATCTTTAAGCACCGAATACGGAATATAACTAAGAGCCCGCGTGGGCTGGTCAGTATGCTGCATCATCGTGTAATCATGCATCTTCTGGCTAGGGCAAGATATGAACCCCACTAGCTCACCCAAAAACAAATTGCCATATTCATCGTTCAATAACGGCCGAAACCTTTCAACTCGATCATCGATCATCATCCAATCTTCCATTTCATAAACACCCGCAATATGAGCCAATTCTTTGGCACAACCGAAATAAACTAGAGCACCAGCATCAAGCTGTTGGTCCCTAGTCCATCCCGCCATTTCTTTCCACAAGGCGTTAGTAGCCTCCTTGATCTTTTCTGTTAAATCCAAGAAAATTTTTTCCAATGACTCTCTATTTTCCATGCCAACAGGCACTCTACCTTCTGTTAAATTATCGGAAGTATACAGGCCGACTCCTACGATATGCTCGGCTCGCATCTCCGGTTCTGATTCAAACGATCCCCAATCGTCTAACAAATTGATGTGACAGTTTTCTACAATTATTGCCACGCTAAGATTATTAAACGGTATGTCCTTTCCGACACCGTCGAGCCAAGGAAAATCATATTGAGCCAGTTCTCGAAAATCTCGCACTAGCATTTCTCTTTTATCCGATATTTTATAAGGGCCATGGTTGTGGATGGTAAGCCTGCATTCACAAGATACCAAGAACCCGTATTGGGCAACAGCCGCGATGAAAGCCTGCGCAGCCGTGTGTAAGCTATCGCCTACTTTACAATCGAAGGCATCAGCATGCATAACCTGCAGGGTATGCTCAGGAAGAATTTGAGCCTTGTGGTTTGCCTGTCGATTAGTGATATTTCCATTGTTTCTGTGCCAAGAGAGCTGAAACCTTTTCCAAAAGTCCATCACATAGATAACATCTTGTATCGCATCAGTAGGTTTAATAACCCCCCAATTGATAAGAGTTTCCCTGCCTAACAGATAAAAACAAGGAATTGTCCACCCCACGATCTTTAAACCTTGAATACGCGCACGATCACCCACCTCTTCTGCAGGCATGACGGATTCAATTTTTTTTAGCAACTCGGGAAATCTATAAAAGCAGTTGAGATATGAAAATACAATATATGCCGATACAGGAAATATTTTGGATTCTTGCACTGTCCTAGTAGCACACAGCCAATACGTCTCATCCGCATTTTGTTGAATGAGATTGTTAGTCTCTAAAAGTTGTGCATAATCTATTCTAATATCTTTCATGGATCTAATCTCTATCTGTATATATTACGATTAGTGATTGTAGCTTTATACCTGGTGGACTCGCCAGACGTTTGCATTCACGTCTCTTCCGGCATCATAGTCCTCTGCAGTTTTCGATTGAGCGGTTACTTCTAGTTCCAATTGATCACCATCCTTGATACCTTTCAACTTGGCGTTCATCAAACACGGTATGTTGTATTCCCGTGTCAGAATCGCTAGATGCGAACGAGCAGTTCCGCCCGCACATAACACGCCAGAGAAGTGCTGCAGAACAGGCGCAGTTAATGTTCCGCCAGAATCATCGACAATAGCGATAGTGTTTTCGGGTACTCCGTCTAAGCATTCCAATACCTTATCGATAGTTCGTACGTAGAGAGCTATACCTCTAAAATTGGACTTATAAGAAACCACATTATCACCTACCCCACAGAGTTCGATACCTTTTGCATCGACAGGTGCGGTCGGCGCATCTTCATGTTCAAAGCTAAAGTCTTCAGCATAAAGATCTGACGCTTTATAAGCATCTGGGCGCTCCCTGGGCGAAGACATCGCTGATGGCTCAAATTTATAGCCAAACGCTAGCAGATCAGATTCGATCTTTTCCATGTCTCGCTTATGGATTAAATTAGTCTCAGCCTTGAACACAAAATCTTCCCACTTACCACCAAACACCTCAAATCGTTTTCTGATAAGGTCTTTTACAGCGCTATTGTAGGCTTCCGCAATAGGGAAATCACATTGGTATCCGTATTTGTCATTATCGCAGTACAGTTTGCTCATACCTCACCCTCAATTCATTAA
>CAZXQY010000037.1:5769-18958 GCA_964642505.1 uncultured Gammaproteobacteria bacterium
TTTTTCGAAATTTGATCGAAAAATAGCTATTTTCGACCCAGTGGGGAAATACCTAAAGAAGCCGATAGAGAAAAAGATCCCTCGACTCCAAGTCTCCGGATTTCTAAGGAATTGGTCTGACTTTCTTCTGGAGGAAGAAGGAATTGTCGGTTCCCATAATCAGAATAACAGATTTTTACAATTACAAAACTTGGCGGAAGTAGAAGTCGACTACAATATCGGCAAGGGCTTGGATGTAAAAGGTATTGCCCATATGCTTTATGATGGCGTGTATGACTGGCAGGGTGGTACTGGGCTTTCGGCTGACAGTAACGACAGAACAGCCGAGCTATACCACGATAGCGAGCGAGTCCTACGAGAGCTTTACATCAGCTACCGGAAACCGTGGTTGGATCTTAAGATTGGCAAACAACAATTAGCCTGGGGAAAAATGGACGGGCAATTCATCGATATAGTGAACGCCATGGACAGAAGAGAGTTTGTTCAACTTGAATCTGATGATTACGAAATCCGGCGATTGCCAACATGGATGGCCAATTCAACCTTCTACTTCGGTAATAACACCCTACAATTTCTATATGTCTTTGACTTTGAGAAGGACCGAATACCTGGAATTCACTCGCCATGGGCTTCCCGTTTTCTTTCAGAATCTTCTACCGATATCATTTCCCGTTCGACACGACCGGAAGCAGGAAATTTTTCTGACCATGAGTACGGGGTTCGATTTGATCGAATGGCCGGTGCTCTCACCTACGGGTTCGTATACATGTACGCTTGGGACAAAAATCCGATTAATAGAATTATTGGCACAAGTTTGGTTGACGGCCGACGCGTACTAAGATTGGAATCGAAACATGAGCGGATTCACCATGTTGGGTTTACGGCAGATTACGCGACTACATTTTCCGGTTTGCCTGTCGTCGGGAGTCTACCTACCGTGTTCCGCGTCGAAGCTTTATATTCAAACGGTGTCCGAATCAGCGATTCCCAAAAACAAAACGATACGCGGAACGGAGGGCCTTTAAGTGACGGCATATCTACGCACGACACTGTTCGGGCAGCAATAGCCGTCGAATTAGCTCTTCCCCACAGAACGACCTTCATGTTCCAGCCGTCCTGGTACCAAACTCTTAATCATAAGGAAGGTCTCGGCCCCGGCTTTGGAGGAGGTTTTAACGACGAATGGAGCTTCATACCTGTGCTATATCTCACCAGACCGTTTGCTTTTTCTAAAGATAGGCTCAGTGTCGACCTGACTCTCTATCCTTTAATTAGCGGTCCCGATACCGGATGGGGAGGCATAAAAACAAAACTGGGGGTCAGTTTTAAATTCTCAAACTTCATCAAGGGACGATTCACCTTAAACCGTTACGACAGTGGGGATACTACGGATTTTTACGGCCAATACGACAAATGGGACAACATAGGTTGGGAGTTGAGTTATGAGTTCTAGCAAGAAGTTTGGGAGCTGCCTAGCGCTATGGTTTTCAGTTAGCCTATTTAATTCTTGTTGGGCCAGCCCAGATAAAACTTGGAAAATCTTGACTGAACTTTCGTCACAGGAATTAAAATTATATGACCCTTCCACAGACACTCCGAGAGATAGCAAAATATCTTACCTACCCGCTGAACCCTATCCTTTCGAAGCACCCTACACCGCGGAAGAAATGGGTTACCGGTATGCAGAATTTCCGCATATAAATAGATGGTCCACCATGTTCAACGACGTTTTCGGGGTGGTGACTCCGTCAGGCTACATTAATCAGGGAGCTTGGGTAACGTTCAATCTCGTTGTGGGTCAGCCCGGCTTTGAAGGCTATATGCGCCACAAACCAGGGGATCCCTATGCGAAATGGAGTGTCTGGCAGCTTTTCCCACCTGATCTACAAGGAGGACAACAATTTTGGTCTCCCTACCGAACCGATAAGGATTTCCGCACTAAATTGGACTTCTATATCTATTCCAAGGGCCTAAGAAGAATACGGAGGATGCCGGAGCCCAGGAGAGATCAGCGTTTTCCCGACAATGCTCAAACTATTGACGATGTCATGGGCCGGGATCCGTGGGAATTTAAGTGGCAACTCTTAGGGACCGATGTTTTATATGAAACCGTCCGATTTCCGAAAACCAGACCAAAGATTATTTTGAATGAAGGCGAGGAAGGTTTTGTCGAACGTTCAACCGACTCCCTCAAAATGATGGGCGATGCCTTTGAACATTATCGATCTGACGGTGGTGTGGATTGCTGGGTCGTAAAAGCGACCGCAAATCCTGACTGGGTCCCGAGCGGCTATGCCGAAAAACATCTGGTCATCTGGCTGGAAAAAAACTCGTTCTATCCTCTTAGAACAGAGAAATATGGCCTCGATAATCGCCTCATAATGATAGACGAACGACTCGTGCGTATGGAAGATCCGAAATTGGCAGAACGTGGCTATGCAGCCTACTTTTCTGTATATTGGAACGTTGATCACGATTTAATTTCTTATAGCTTCCACGACGGTTTCGAACTAAAAGAATGGACGGAAGAAGAAAAGAAAACCATCTTTTCTCCCGAATTTATGCGTCGGGAATGGCTCTATAAAATGATAAAGAGCCAAGCACTAGTAGAAAAACCAGATCAATTTTTTATGCGATCTCACCTTTATCCGGAAAAATTCCCAACCGCACGTAATGTTAATCTGCCACCCAATTTGAAAACTCGGTATGAGGCTCAAGAATCCGCTCAGCAATTAATTTTCGAGAGTAATCCATAAAGCAAAAGGTTCCAAAAGATTTTCCTTAGGAAAACTCTACAAAGATGTCGCAGCTAGCAATCTTGCTTTGTCTATATCTATTACCGATTCGAACTGACGCGGGGCATGGTTTGATGAACTCATTCGGAAACATAGAATGGCTACCTGACGCGGGAATTAATCCAGACCAGATTTTCTATCCGATTGATGCTTGGGCAGAAAAAATTGAATCTTTCTTTTCCACCGATAGCGTGGGCGCACTAGCCATTTATCTAAAATTATCAAAAGAAAAATTAGCCGAAATCGTAGAAATGACCAAACAAGATTTAGTAACGGAAGCAAGCGTTGCGGAACAACAATATTTACGGTATTTAAGCACTATTAGTGATGAAAATTTCTACAAAGACAACGTTTCATCAACTAACTCAGAACTAAAGTTACTAAATACTCTTTTAGAACACAGGTATATTTTAGCGATCGAGTATCCAGACCTCCCCCCAATCACTAGAAAAAAAGTAATCCTAAAAATCAACAATGAACTGGAGACTCTGTACACCAAAGTTGAAAGCAGAATACCGCAAACTCAAAAAGATTCGCTTTTTTTTAGAAAAGACGAGGTAGCGTGGATTTGGGAGATAGCAGAAGAATCAGATTTAACACAAAAAAGTGATGACAATGAGCGGCATTAAACGGTGCACTTGATATTCTTATCCAAACAATATTATTGTTAATAGAGCCAAAGTAAGCGGGTGGACATAAAATGGACAACGAAATCATTCTTGAGCTAAAAAAAATCGTTGGCGAAAAAGATGTATTAGTGGGTGAACAAGTTAGTTCGAGAATGATACATGTATGGTACCAAGAGCCCATAGAGGCTATGTGCATCGTTCGACCTGAAAGCACCGATCAAGTCTCAAAAATTCTTGCGTTTTGCAATAAAAAAGGGCAAAGCTTGGTACCCCATGGGGGGCTTACTGGGTTGGTTCAAGGTTGTAATGTAGACAAAAAGGACGTTGTTATATCCTTAGAGAAAATGAACCAAATCGAAGAAATCGACCCGATCGGACGCACGATGACTGTCCAGGCAGGAGTACCTCTCCAAACTCTACAAGAAACCGCAGAGAATCATGATTTAATGTTCCCAATGGACCTAGGTGCAAGAGGCTCTTGTCAAATAGGTGGCAATGTTTCAACCAACGCAGGAGGAAACAGGGTCATACGCTTTGGAATGACTCGCGAAAATGTATTGGGATTGGAAGCCGTCTTGGCAGATGGAACTGTCGTTTCTTCTATGAACACTATGATCAAAAATAATGCTGGATACGATTTAAAGCAGCTTTTTATTGGGAGCGAAGGAACCTTGGGCATTGTTACCCGAATTGTCGTTAGGCTACGAGAAGCCCCCCAAACTCTGCATACCGGCTTCGCAGCTTTCGATAGTTTTAATCAGTTGACTGATTTTCTTAGGTTTATCGATAGAGAGTTAGGTGGCTCACTTAGTGCTTTTGAAGTGATGTGGAAAGACTACTATGAATTGGTGACCACGGCTCCCGCTACTAACACTAGACCAGTACCTCTGGATTATCCCAATTATGTGTTATTGGAAGCACTAGGGACCGGAGACGAACAGTGGGCTGTGATGTTTGAAGAGATAATGGGGAAGGCTTTATCTGAAAATTTAGTTTCCGATGCAGCTATTGCCCAATCGGAGTCTGACAGGAAAGCAATGTGGCGTATACGAGACTCTGTCGAAGAATGGTTCCGATACGGACCCGCTTTTATTTATGACGTCAGCTTAGGGATCCGGTATATGGAAAATTATATCGCAGAAGTAAAAACGCGGTTGGGGGAAAAATGGCCAGAACATCGCTGCTTCACAGTAGGACACATAGGGGACGGAAACATCCATTTTGCCATCCATGTCGGCGGAGACAGTTTAGAGGAACACGCAGCTGTTAATGAATGCGTTTACGAACCGTTACAACCTATCGGAGGTTCCATCTCTGCCGAGCACGGTATTGGAACTGAAAAAAAAGATTATTTGAAGTTAAGTCGTTCCGATAATGAAGTACAGCTGATGCGAAAATTGAAAATGGCTCTCGATCCCAAAGGTATTTTAAATCCGAGTAAAATATTCGCGACCTAATTTATGGCGGGATCAGATTCCAATAATCTAATCGGTATTGTGCTTTCGACCGTAACCCACACTAGTTTGGTCGAACTAACTGAAATCGCGAAGTGCGCTGAAAAGCACGGGTTCAGCACCGTCTACATTAACGAAGGCAAAGGGGATGCAATCACCCTAGCTACAGCAATCGCCTTAAAAACGAAGTCTATCTCCGTCGGCACTAATATTGCCAATATCTACTTTAGGCACCCTTATCTCGCTGCAAACTCTATCAGACTTCTCGCCGAAGCAAGCAACGGTCGAGCTCGAATTGGGTTTGGTATAAGTCACCGAGACCTGCTAAGAACCGTTGGCATAGACATGGGTAACGCTAGAACATTTCTAAAACGATACGTCCTAGAAGTCCGATTGTCCCTCCAAGGAGAATCTAACAAAGGATTTCTCACTCCCGAAAAAGCAAAATACCATACACCCATCTTCGTTGCTGCCAATACTTTGGAAACTGCCGAACTTGCTGGTTCGGTGGGCGACGGAATAATGCCGTATTTGAGCCCTCTTTCTAGTATTTCGACTCTGATCTCTGCCGCCAAAAAGACGGCTGAAAAGGAAAAAAAAATCGAAACCTTCGACTGTGTCTTGAGTATCCCTACTTTTCTAAGTGATAGTAAGACTGAAGCGTTATCTGCTGCTAAATATAATTTAGCTTTTTTTGCCATGCTCCCGAATTATCGGCGGCAGTGGCGTAGAGCCGGATTTGGGAAAGAAATGGACTTAATCCAAAAAAGCTACCGGGACGGAGCCCATCGAAAAGATATTGCCTCTTTGATTCCGGAGACACTAGTGGATCAAGTATGCCTTTATGGAACAGCCAAACAATGCCAAAAAACAATAGAGGCTTTCCGAAATCAAGGTGTGACGGAGCCCGTACTAGCCGTGAGCCCGGTCTCTCAAACCCGACATCAAGCCACCCTGGAGGCAATAGAAAAGCTATCGGGGGTGTAAACTTGCGTTCCTGCATTTTAAGAGAAGAGGAAACATAATGACCTATCAGGTAAAAGGACAATTAGCTGTTATTTTTGACTTGAAAAAAATTAACGAGCGTTTCCAGAAAAGGGATTTTGTTCTCGAAATCGCTGAAAACCCAGATTATCCGCAATACGTCACCTTTCAGTTGACGGGAGACAGATGCGGTCTGATTGACTCCTTCAATATTGGCAGCGAGTTGAAAGTATCGTTTAATCTAAAGGGAAATAAATGGGAAAGCCCTGATGGCAGCACAAAATTTTTTAATAGTTTGGATGCATGGAAAATAGAAATCCCGACAAACGAATATGGCTCTGCTAATGACAATCAGCAAGCAGCCGAAAACGGACAACGCGACGAAATCCCTTTTTAACTCGCCTCCCGCTGAACTACACATAGTCCGAAGTTATATGGTTGTTAGCATAACTTGCCAAAACTTTGATCGCCTCCTTACCCTTATCTAAGACCGGGGAAAAAATGTGCCAAACGTGAATCATGTCATCCCAAATTTGGAGACATGTATCCACCTCCACTTCTTTAAGCTTAGATGCTAATCTGAGAGAATCGTCGAGTAAAATTTCGCAGCCGCCCACTTGAATCAATATGGGACATAGCCCTTGCAAGTTCGCATACAGGGGAGATGCTAAAGGCGTCGTAGCAAGTGCGCCGTTCAGATACATCGATCGGAATTTTACCAAAGTTTCTTTGTTTACTATTGGATCGATCGTGGCACAAGACTCTATCGACTCCCCGGTCACAGCCAAATCGGTCCAAGGGGAAATAAACATACCGCAAGCAGGCTGCGGCAAGCCTTCCTCCCTTATATTGATCAGTGTAGCGAGCGCCAAGCCTCCGCCCGCCGAATCTCCGGCAACTACTAGTTGGCCAGGGCTCAAACCATCTCTAAGAAACCAGTTGTAGACGTTCAACACATCATCCAGGGCTGCTGGAAACGGGAATTCTGGCGCTAACCGGTAATCTACCGAAAAAACACTTCCTCCAAACGAAACACACAAACGTTCCAGCAAGGCTCGATGAGATTTGCTTGATCCCATCACATAACCACCCCCATGTAGGTATAAAATAATTTTTTCAATTGGTGCCCTAGAGGTATGAAAGTGGTAAATTTCTCTTCCCTCAATACGTAAACGTTCGCAGAGAACTTCAGACAAACGAGACGATTTGCCTCCAACATTATCCAATGTCTCCCTCATAACAGCTAGAGATATACCTTCTTTGATCAGCGGATTAAGCCTCAACATATTGATTAGAGAGTGTAGTTGGTTATCTAGCATTATGTGATTTGCTTTATTTTTGGATCATATGAGGTTATTTTAACGCACAATCACCAGATATAAAGCACGCGCCTGTTTGATAAGAAGATAGAGTCGACCCACCTTCTATCCAGTATGCCCAATAAAAGTCGATCGGGCTTCGGAAAAGCATTTTTATGGATGATATCGAAAATTCTAAATACGTTTTAAGACCCAGAATTTATTATGGAATCGGAGCTATTGCTTTTGGGGTAAAGAGTAACGGCCTTAACTATTTACTTCTGTATTTTTATAGCCAAGTTCTCGGGTTACCAGCGGAGTGGGTCTCTTTTGGTATTTTCATAGCGCTAATGCTTGACGCCGTTTCGGATCCCTTGATCGGTTATATCTCAGACAATTTCCGATCTAAGTGGGGTCGGCGTCATCCATTTATGTATCTTTTCGGGGTACCAGCGGCAATTGCCTATTACTTTCTGTGGACCCCTCCAGACTTATCGTCTGAGCAGCTATTCATTTATTTTATTTCCCTGACAATTCTAGCTCGTACTCTCATGACGCTTTACGAGATTCCTTCAGTTGCTCTAGGACCGGAACTTACATTCGATTACGACGAACGAACCAAATTCGCTGCTGCTCGATATTTTTTCGGTTGGTGGGGAGGGCTATCTATGGCTCTACTTGTCTATTTTGTGTTTTTACCGGAAGAAAGCGGCGGTATGGAAAACGTTGCCGGATGGTCGAATTACGGATTTGCCGCTTCCATAATCATAGCAGTTTCGATTTATATTTGTGCAATAGGTCTGCATTCTCACATTCCTAAGCTAACTTTAGCAAATGTAAAGAAATTGAGCCTGTTTGAAGCCGCCCAAGAAATCCGACAAGCTTTATCGAACCGCCAGTTTCTGGCGCTATTCACCTCGGCATCTTTTTTTTCAATGGCTGCCGGAATTTCGCTGAGCCTCAGCATTTACTATGCACGACATTTTTGGGAACTAAGAACAGAACAGTTAGGATACCTCCAGCTACCTCTATTTGCGTCTGCGTTAGTAGCTTTGATCATTGCCCCGGTAATATCCGAACGTTTGGGCAAAAAATGGGCTGCTATCGCCACTGTATTATTCTGGGTAACAATCGCCCCTCTACCCTTATTTCTCAGGTTAGCCGGTTTATTCCCAGAAAATTCCAGTGAAATGTTACTTCCTATTCTGATGTTCTTTGCCTTTGTAGAAACCACCTTGGCAATAATGTCGGGGATTTTCTTTGCCGCGATGTTCGCAGACATCGTAGAAGACAATCAAGTTATTACTAAACAAAGATCGGAAGGACTCTATTACTCGGCCAGCAGCTTCACCCAAAAGGCTTTAAACAGCCTTGGAGTGCTGGTGGCTGGCCAGATGCTAGCATATGTTGATTTTCCTGAAGGAGCTAAGCCTGGAGACGTCCCGGCTGAAACCATGAATAATTTAGCTTTTATAACAATCGGCACCTTGGGAATTATTCTTGTCGCGGCTATCTCTGCTTTATTTTTCTACAATATCTCGCGAACCTCTCACAACTCTAATTTAGAAAATTTGAAAGCAGAACACGGCATTATTGCAGGCTCCAGGAACAAGTGAAGTTACTATACTCGGCTAATAACGAGTTCGTGATCACCGCCAATTCAAGATTAGCAAAACACTAATCTTGAAATCGACGGCATCCTTAGTCGCAAAAATCATTCACATCATCGCAGCGTATTGATCTAGAACAGGCAACACTACATCAGCTCCCTCCGCCGGCAGCGGTAAAATAGCTCTAGAACACCCCATATCCGGCAGTGCCTTAATTTGGTCGCTGTTTTCCGGTGGCATCGCAAAAAACATACTAATCGCCAAACTTTCCGGATCTCTTCCCACTTTCTTGCACGCGTCACTTATGTGGACCATCCCACCTTCAAAATCGTAAAGACCGCCCAGAGGCATCCAACCGTCACAAAACTCCGCCACATGTGCAGCCGTTTTAGGCCCAGCAGCACCGCCCATCAAAATAGGAGGATGGGGTCTCTGGGTAGGTTTAGGCCAAGCCCAACTTTGTTCAAATTTGATATCTCCTCCAGAATAGCTAGCCTCTTCCTGCGTCCAAATTTCTTTCATTAAGAGTATATTATCCCTTAAGATAGAGCGTCTTCTTTTATAGTCAAGGCCATGATTCCGCATCTCCTCTACGCACCAACCATAACCAATTCCAAATTCAAACCGGCCACCAGATATCATATCCAGGCTCGCGACTTCCTTTGCTAGCCATATCGGATCTCTTTGAGCGACCAATGTAATTCCGGTACCAAGACGTAATTTTTTCGTAGCTGCAGATGCAGCAGCCAATGCAACAAATTGATCGTGGGTACGCCAATACATCTCAGGCAGAGGGCCTAAATTAGGATTGCCTCCCCAAGGTGTTTCTCGACTCGTCGGTATATGACTATGCTCGGGGAACCATAACGACTCAAAACCACGATCTTCACATTCTTTAGCTAGTTCCACCGGCTGAATAGCCTTATCCGTCGGAAAAATAATTACTCCAATATCCACATCAAATACCTCCTAAGTTAATTCATTCAATTATTGCACCCAACCGCCAGCAAAAGGAATCCCTTGGCCAACGAAAAAACCACTCTCGTCCCCTGATAAAAACAACGCAAAAAGTGCGTCTTCTCGTCTCGTACCTAACCTTCCTGCAGGAACTTGTCGTCTCAAAGAACGAACAAAAGATTCTTTTTTCATAAGCGTATCTGGGTAGTAATCCTCACTTTCAACGTAGTTCTGCGCGATCAGATTCACCTGAACGTTCTCCGCAGCTACCTCCACACCGACAGATTGAACATATCCCAACTGGGCCGCCCTAGCCGCACTATAAGCAGACAAAGTTTTCATTCCTTTTTTTGCACTGGCACTTCCATATACAACTATCTTCCCCTGTTTCCTGTCGAGCATTTGGGGAAGAACAGCACGTGTTAGCCTATGTAAGGGATAAACCATTATCTCAAACGGCGTAAAAAACTGATCGTCAGATAAATCCGATACTGATAACCCAGAAAAACTAGGAGATGCAAAATTCCCGATCAACACATCTACTCGCCCGGCCTCGCCTATCAGAGCTTCGCACGCTCCTACCTCGGTCAGATTCCGAGTATCAGCAATAACATCTGCACCTTCTTCGGAAAAAACCGCGACAGTCTCAGGCCCCATGAATTTATCTGCCTGCGTAACTATAACCCTTTTACCTTTCAGCCTATCACCCACTATTCGCGTCTCCGTAATTCAAACCACCACATCTTTTTCTAAAATCATAAGTCGACTCTACCGCGGGTCTTTATTCTCCCTTACTTTCCCACCAAGTTCTATAAATCTGATCTGGGAGCATCACTCGCGATTTAGCACCACTGATTTGAGCACCCACACTATCAGTAATAGTTATTTTAAACTCCGCCATCTCTCCTCTCATGCGTGTCACTTCAAGTCCGATCATTAATTCATCTCCCGGACAAACGGGTTTTCTAACCCTATCGGGTTCAAAAGTTAATCCCAAGCTTCCGTCTCCAGGAAAGTAAGTACCAAACAAGCCAGCTATTGCAATCTGAAGCAACCCACCAGGTACGACTACGTCGTGGATGTCAGGAAATCTTACCCGAGCAGCCTCTAAATTGTTATGGATCGAATTTTTATCGCCAGCCAAACGACAATAGGTATCCACATCTTCCCGACTAAAGGAAATTTTCTTCTCATATTTCATCCCAACTTCAATCATCGAAGCAGTCAGACAGTCATTAGCTGGCATATTGTTCCTCGTCCAAATCTAGATTTGACGCTAGTTTAACCCGAATACCTGGTATCTGCCTTAACAAAGACATTTTATTGACAATAGACTTGCGATCATCAATCTCCGAATGGTCCTGTCTGCGACAACTCTTTTCGTTAAATACTTCTAAATATTATATCATTCTGAGGTGGCCCATGGCTTAATATCAATAGAAGTTGACTATGGAAAATTAATGACAATGGACTGTGGAGGAAAGCGTTAAGAGCGATGATAACATCTAGTAAAATCTACGATCTTTCGGATAATAACTCGTTTGTCCATGGGTTTCCGCACGAATACTTCTCGTGGCTGAGGAAAAACAACCCAATTTTTTGGCACGAACCTACGAATTCCACGCCCGACAGAGAAGGTTTTTGGGTGGTAACTCGTTACGACGACATCATGAAGATAGTGACTACTCCAGATTTATTTTCTTCCGACCGAGGTGGCTTGCGAACAGCTGGCGGCACGGCCATCAAGGATGAAAGCACTGCTGGCAAAGTTCTAAATCAAACTGACGACCCTCACCATCGCCGTCTACGGGCGCTTGTTAACAAAGGTTTTACCGTGAAAGCAGTTAACAGATTGGAGCGCGATCTATACCGCATTGCCGACGACCTCATCAACTCCCTAGAAAAGGGAGCATCGTTTGATTTTGTTCAGAAAATATCACAAGAGATCCCTACACAAGCCATATGCCTAGTATTGGGAGTCCCAGAATTAGATAGACTACAATTGTGTGACTGGGTCAACAAAGGTATAGAAACTCAATCAGATTCGGTTATTGCTTCCGAATATGCAAACAAAGTGAGGAAATACGGTCAAAAATTGATTCAGGAAAAAAGAAACACTCCTACGGATGACATATTTTCGTCTATAACGCACGCAAAATTCGAAAAAGGCGGGTCCACGTTATCTGATTACGAACTCAGATCTTTTTTCTCCCTTCTCTTTCCCGCTGGGGTTGAAACAACTACTCGTTCGATCAGCGGCGGGATGCTTGCTTTTATAGAAAATCCGGATCAATGGAGAATAGCTTGCAATCAGCCGAATTTTGAAAAAAAAGCGGTCGAAGAAATTGTTCGGTGGACCACGCCGTCTTGCTATAAAAGAAGGACTGCTACGCGGGACGTTACGATGGGAAGTAAACGGATAAGAGCAGGAGACAAGGTGACCTTTTGGGAAATGTCAGCTAACCGAGACGATTCCCACTTCGACAAACCATTCCGGTTCGATATTAAGCGGAATCCCAACAAACATATTGGCTTTGGGGCTGGTGTTCACTTCTGCTTAGGTGCGTCTCTCGCCAGATTAGAACTGCGGATAATTTTTGAGAAGTTAGCCTCAAGAAAAGTTTCTTTGACTTTGGATGGAACACCCCAATGGGTACCTAACAATAGGCTCGTAGGCCTAAAGAAGCTACCTGTGAAAATCGCGGACATTTCATAAGTGATCCAAAAAATGTTTATCAAAAACTTCGATTTACACTTAGGTTTTTGAAATTTAATTTGAGTTATTTCTGGTCTAATACGATCGTTTTGTTGAGGAGATAAATTATGGCTAGCCTGATGGAAAAAAGTGTTATGGAGCAAGCTGAACTAGTTCGTAAAAAAGAGGTATCAGCCTTGGATCTTGTCGAAGCGTCGATAAAACAAATAGAACAACTTAATCCAAAGATAAACGCTGTCGTCATTCCGATGTTTGAATTTGCTATCGACTACATAAAAAAAGCGGAACGTGGCGCACGATTTCATGGGGTGCCAATTTTATTGAAGGACGTTCTAGCGGAATTCAAAGGCTGGCCCATTACGGAAGGCTCCAGATTTTTAGAAGGATACCATTCGGATCGTACTAGTGAACTAGTTTCACGATATTTGGCCGCAGGATTAGTTCCAATAGGACGTACAAATTCTCCAGAATTCGCCTCTATGCCGACCACAGAGCCTACTCTATACGGTTCTACTAAAAATCCTTGGAATGAAGAGTATTCTCCGGGAGGATCGTCGGGAGGATCGGCGGCGGCAGTAGCATCTGGCATGGTAGGTGTTGCGCACGCTAATGATGGGGGTGGATCTATACGAATACCAGCGGCATCTTGCGGATTGGTTGGTCTAAAGCCCACCAGGGGAAGAAACCCTCTAGGCCCTCAATATGGGGACATTGGTGCAGCTGGTATACTTTGCGAACATGTCGTT
>CAZXQY010000037.1:18968-23479 GCA_964642505.1 uncultured Gammaproteobacteria bacterium
TATACTCGATATTAGCGCGGGGGCGGACTTGGGGTGCCCCTACTCCCCTCAATCACATGACTCTTAATCCAAACACGCTTTAGACATCTCCGAAAAAAAATTTAAGATTGCCTTCTGTACTGAGACCCTACTATCAACAGATGTCGATCAGGAATGCAAAACGGCCGTAATAAGTACTGCCAAAACATTGGAGGACTTAGGACATATCGTTATTCCGGCTTCGCCGAAGGTCGACGCCTCCGATTTTAGCAACTTCTTTACTACTATCTGGATCTCAATGGTCGGATGGATGATACAAGATTGGTCTAACCGTGTGGGAAAAAATCCAGATCCAGCTTATTTTGAGCCTCACACGTGGAAAATGTTCCAGGCTCAATCTAGTTTGACACCAGCCGATTTTCTGATGGCAGTCCACAAAATGCAGGCTTTTGGCCGAGAAATAGCACCTTTTTTTGAAGAGTACGATGTCCTGCTCTCGCCGACTAGTACCCGGGCGAAAATCCCTCTAGGCTACTTCGATTTCGATCCCCGATTTCCCCGCCAAGCAACGGATCGCATGGAAGATATACCTCGATTTACAGCAATTGCAAACGTTACCGGACAACCAGCTATATCCTTACCCGTCCATTGGACCAAAGACGGCTTCCCCGTTGGCATACAGCTTTTGGGAAGGTATGGGGATGAGCCCACTCTTCTCCAATTATCGTCTCAAATTGAACAGGTTGCCCCTTGGGAAAGCCACTATATACGCCTTTTCGAGAAATATAATTCATAAACTAGGTTAGAAATTGCTCCGATTCACTTCGTAAATGAAAGAGACATAATGAGATCTAGTTCTTAATAAAAAGTTTCTTTAGAATTGAACTATTTGTAATTAATTAGGACAGGAGAGCGTCGATGAAAAGTGAGCACAAGTTCGCACAAAACTACTATGATGTCGTCGTAATCGGTGCTGGAATATCAGGCATGTACCAATTGCATTCGCTGAGGAAGATTGGGAAGACAGTTAAAGTCCTAGAAGCCGGAAGTGATGTCGGAGGAACCTGGTACTGGAATCGGTATCCAGGTTGCCGCTTTGATTCTGAGAGCTACAGCTACGGCTATTCATTCTCTGAGGAATTGTTAGAAGAATGGGATTGGACTGAACATTTTTCACCGCAACCAGAAACATTAAAATATCTACAATATGT
Organism: uncultured Gammaproteobacteria bacterium; assembly: GCA_964642505.1. Classification (GTDB taxonomy): domain Bacteria; phylum Pseudomonadota; class Gammaproteobacteria; genus TMED69. The sequence continues at coordinate 20,159 of CAZXQY010000037.1, forward strand.
TGCGAAAAAGTTCAATTTGAAAAAAGACATCCAATTTAACTCTAGAGTCGAATCGGCTGATTACGACAATACGAAAGGGCGCTGGATAATTCAAACAGAAGACAAAGAAACACTAGAGTCCGCTTTTCTGATTACTGCGATAGGCGCTCTTTCTGAGCCATATGTTCCAAACTTTAAAGGTAAAGAAAGTTTCCTAGGAGATTCTTGGCACACTTCCCTTTGGCCGAAAGAACCTGTTGATCTAAGTAACCGAAAAGTCGGCGTGATCGGTACAGGTGCTACTGCAGTACAAATGATCACTGAGATCTCCAAAAACGTGGGTGAGCTTTTTGTCTTTCAGTTAAAACCAGAATACTGCGTACCATTGGGGAATGGAAAGATTGACGGCAAAACTCAGCAAGACATAAAAAAAAGATATCCGGAAATATTTGAAAAATGCAGGAAATCTTTTGGATCGTTCCTCCATGATTTTGACGACAGATCTGCCCTTGAGGTTTCGTCGGAAGAAAGAGAGCAGCTCTACGAAGAACTTTGGAGGCAACCAGGGTTTGGATTGTGGCTAGGTAATTTTCACGATATCTTAACTAGTCAGGAAGCAAACGACACAGTGTCAGATTTCGTCAGACGAAAAATAAAAGAACAAATCGATGATCCAAAAACAGCAGAAAAACTTTGTCCGAAAGATCACGGCTTTGGAACTAGAAGAGTTCCGTTGGAAAGTGGCTACTACAAAGCCTACAATCGGCCCAATGTAAATCTGGTAGATATTTCCGAATCATCTATCGAACGAATAACCCCCTCCGGAATACAGACAAAAAATGAACATTACGAATTGGACTTGATAATCTATGCAACAGGCTTTGATGCCATCACTGGAGCCTTCAAGAAAATTGAGATTTCAGGAGAAAATGGGCAGAAACTAGTAGAAAAGTGGGCTGACGGACCGAGTACTTATCTAGGACTTCAAAGCGAAGGCTTCCCAAACTTCTTTACCTTAGTAGGGCCACATAACGGCAGTACATTTTGCAACATCCCCCGATGCATCGAACAAAATGTCGAGTGGGTGACTGAATGCCTAGACTACATGTCTAAAAATGGCTATACCAAGATCGAGGCTGAAAAAACCGCCGAAGAAAAATGGACTCAGCACGTCTATGAAGTTGCTGAACCTTCCCTTCTCGTGAAGACAGACTCTTGGTTTGTTGGAGCTAACGTGCCAGGAAAGAAAAGAGCGTTTTTAATGTATGCCGGAGGAAGCCCAACATTCAGGGCAAAATGTGATGAGATAGCTGCTAATCACTATGAGGGGTTTAGTTTGAGTTGACTTCAACTAGAATGCGCGAGGGCCCGCCTAGATGGCAAAAAATTTGTTAGCAATTGACGTCGGCGGGACTTTTGTTGATGCAGTTATGTCTAATAAAGATGGCTACATGCATCATATGAAGTTTCCTAAAAGTTGGTTGAAGGAAAAACAATGTCCTTTAAGAGAACTACTCGGGCCTGAGTCAGAATACACCCTGCTCTACAGCACCACTCTCACTCTCAACCGTCTGTTGTCTGGCACTCTTCCAAAAATCGCCCTAGTCGTGAACAAGGGGTTTCATTCGATATTGGAGACGGCGCGGCTGCCGAGAGACTCTCATAATAAGACTGCCAAAAGCCTCGTCCCACTAGAGCTGATAAGAGAAATAGGAGGGAGAATTAACTCTAGAGGACAAGAAGTAGAAACGCTTGACGATCGTGAAATTTCGGCAATCGAGGAATGGGTTTCAAACCAAGACGTGTGCGCAGTAGTCATCGCTTTACTCAATAGTTTTTTAGATCCTAAACATGAATTAACTATAACTAGTAGGATAAAGAAAAGTAATAAAAATCTGATCGTACTTCCTTCCACCAAAGTGTCTTTTGAAATCAACGAATACGAGAGAACATTGGCGGCGGTCTTAAACGGCAGCTTGGTGCCCTCCTTTCAACAAGATGTGGAAGAATTGGTAGAAGCGCTTCCGTATCCGCCTACCGATACTTTCGTCATGCAATCGAACGGGGGGATTTCCAAGCTGACTCCTAATGAGTTTTTTCCTGTGGAAACCCTTTTGAGTGGGCCCGTGGCGGCTGCGAACCGAATTCGAAAAATAGCAGAGCAAACAAGAACGCCAAATGCGGTGAGTTTGGATATCGGCGGAACTTCAACTGATGTTAGTTTAATCACCGACGGCAAATGGGAAATCACCAGCGAACTAGAAATAGCGGGATTTCCGATTAGATTGCCCATGGTAAATGTACGGTCAGTTGGATCCGGTGGCGGTTCAATTGCCTATGAATCGCCAAACGGGAGGTGGCACGTTGGTCCTGCGAGTGCTGGTTCTGACCCCGGTCCCGCCTGTTATAATCTCGGGAATACAGCTGCCACTCTGACAGATGCTCACCTTATTCTAGGCCGTATACCAGAAAAATTAGCTGCTGGTAATGTAATATTGAGTCTCGACAAAGCCACTGAGTCTTTGAAAAAATTGGGCGATAAAAGAGAATACTCTACCCAAAAAGTAGCCCGAAGCATTCTAGAAATCGCGACGTCCAATATGTGCGGCGCTATTCGACAACTTGCCGCGCATAGGGGAATCCTGCTGGAGGACTACACACTAATAGCAACCGGAGGAGCGGGGCCCTTACACGCTGCTGAACTGGCTAATTTGGTGGGCGTAACGAATGTTCTCGTTCCAACCTATCCGGGTACGGCCTCTGCGCTCGGTATTTTAAACGCCGATATCTCCAGAGATCTCATTATCCCAGTATCTAATGTAAAAGGAGATGAAAAAAATGTAACCGAGGCATTCGCAGAGCTAGAAAAAAAGGCGCAGGCGTGGTTGAAAAGCCAAGGGGCAACACCAGAAGATATTCAGATACTACGCAAACTTGACTTGCGTTACGAAGGTATGACCCACAAGTCTATAATAGACTGCCCCTTAGAATGGGATGAGTCGGGGATTGTCCGGCCTACTATAGAGAAATTTCACAAGGAATTCGAAAGTCTCACAGGCCAAGATTGGAAAGAGAGAGAAGAGGTCGAAATACTTAACGTGAGAATCTCTGCGATCGCACGATTAACAAAAGATTTAGAAATATCGAGGCACCCAAACGAAGAGGTTCCACGCCATTTAAATTCTGAAAGACTCGTCGGATTCCTAGGATATGAACAAAGAGTCTCAAGTACGGTCGTTACCAGGAACGGCCTTAAATCCGGAGATTTTCTAAGCGGCCCTTGCGTAGTAGAAGAATCTACCTCAACTACTATTGTTCCTCCTAACTGGTGTGCCCTTGTAG
>CAZXQY010000038.1:0-23078 GCA_964642505.1 uncultured Gammaproteobacteria bacterium
TTTTCCGGTCTATCGTCTTGCCCCTCAAACCAGGTTTCGAGTATTAATCCAGCATCTATAGAGTCCAACGGGCTTTTGGAGCCGGCTTTTTTTTTCTCAATTGCCATCTGAGAAGATAGATGCTCATCCACAAAAAAAACGGCTGTCTCATATCTTTTCTTGAACCGGTTTCCCAAAGCCTGTATTTCGTCATTTAATTCGTGTGTCGAGCCGTCTAGGTTGGTTGGTTTGCCCAGCACAATGACGTCTGGGCTCCATTGTGCCACGATTTTATCTAAAGTACGCCAATCGGGTTCCCGGCCTTTCACCGGGATTACAGGCATGGGCCGAGCTGCTCCAATCCGGTTTTGTCCGATTGCTGCACCCATCCTGCGACGACCGTAGTCCAATCCTAGTGCGATTTTAAAGTCGTTCATCAAATAGCCCTTATTTAAAATAGATTTAAGCGTGGCCAATATCCGGACTTATATTGGAAAGGTCTATTCCCATTTGTTGGAAAGCCATATTCCAGCGTTTTTCAAATGGGGCTTTGAAAATTATATTTTTGTCGGCCGTATCGCACAGCCAAAACCCCTGTCGGATTTCTTCTTCTAGCTGACCTGGTCCCCAACTAGCATGGCCGATAGCAAAAAGGCCAGTTAATTCTTGCGGCGATTTCGCAAATGCTTCTAAGAAGTCCTTAGAAGTGGCGAGATAGATATCGGAGCCCACCCGGAAGCAATCATTTTGAACTGATGTACCACCTTCGTGCAATAAGAAACCTGACTCTGGGGCGACTGGACCCCCACGACAAACGTGTACAACTTTTGAACCCACATCAGCTTGGCGAATATTTAGATTTTTCAACACGGTTTCAAAAGGTAGGTTTATTGGTTGATTGATTACAATTCCTGTAGTTCCTTCTTCGTTGTGGCTGAAAACGTAAGTCACTGAACGACTGAAATTTTTATCATCTAACGATGGCATTGCTATCAGAATGCAGTTTTCGAAATTTGTTAGAGTCATAGAGGTTTTTTGACTTTTTATCTTAGCGGGTTGTAAAGTCCGAGTCATCTACAAACTTCCAAGTTCGAGTGATGTGCAAAATATCAACTTCTTCTGCTATTTTTTCGGGTAAGGGAGCAAAAGGGGCCGCTAATTCGACAATTTTTATCGCCGCCCTATCTAGCACTTTATTTCCGGCCGAGCGACGAATGGTTATCTGCTGAACGGTTCCATTTTGTCGGATGGCGACGTCTAACAGGAGATCTCCAGATAACCGTCGTTTCCTAGCTTCCGAAGGATAATTAATATTTCCCACTCGCTCAACCTTGGCTCTCCAAGATTCCATGTATGCCGCAAATTTATGCTCTTTTGTGCTAGCAGAAATATATTTCCGTCGTGGTCTGTCAGTTTTGATATTAATTCTTTCTACTAGTTCAGTGTGTCTACTCGCTTCCGCTAGTGAACGAGCGATAAGTTGTTTGGCGGTAGGTCGTAATATTTTATTATTTCTATTCCTTTCGGAATTTGGGGATTCATCTGGTTTGGTTCGGAGCTGTCTATCGTCTTGTTTGGCTTCCACATAGTCAGGGCTGGTTTCAGATTCAATGTTTTTGGTGGTTTTATCGATCGGTTTTTCTGACAATGCACGACCTGCATCTAGTTCGTTAAATCGGTTTTTTATAAAGATCACCTCGAGTGGTGTTCTTTTTTGGTAGGAGTGTCTAGAAAGATCGCTATTTAGGAAAGCGAAAAAGTGTACTATAGAGGCCAACATTAAAAAGAATAAGAATCTGTCACGTTCTACGAGGATTGTATCATCTGAGTTTTTTACTATGATACTCATGTTTTAGCTTAATCTAATTTTTTCTAAAATCACTTGAATTAATTTACTTCCGATATCAATTTTCGTTTCTTTTTCTATTTCTCTGAGGCAAGTTGGGCTGGTCACATTGATCTCCGTCAAATGGTCTCCAATCACGTCTAGGCCTACAAATATAAGACCGCGATCTTTCAGCTCTTGTTTCACGCGATTACAAATTTCCCAATCTCTCGTGCTCAATTTCCTGACTATCCCTGAGCCCCCGGCAGCTAAATTCCCACGGGTTTCTCCTCGACTAGGGATTCTTGCTAGTGAGTACGGGATCGGTTCTCCATCTATCATTAGTATTCTTTTATCGCCGTCTTTTATCGCTGGTAGGAATTTCTGCGCCATGCAAAATAGTGAGCCGTGTCGCGTCATGGTTTCAAAAACCACGCTGGCGTTCGAATCTCTTTTTTTTAAGCGAAATATCGAGATGCCTCCCATTCCATCCAGGGGTTTTAGTATGATATCTTCTTGATCTTCTAGAAAAACTTTGAGGTCAGTAATATTTTTGGTGACGATGGTGTCTGGGCAAAGATCAGGGAACCACGTCGCGAATAATTTTTCATTCGCGTCTCTGATCGAGCCAGGTTTATTCGTTACTAGAAGGCCTTGGTTTTCTGCGATCTCCAAAAGTTGGGTGGTATATACGAAATCCATATTGAAGGGCGGATCCTTTCGCATAAGTAAAGCATCGAGATTACCCAGGTCTATCGGTTCCTCTGGAGAGGTTTCTAAAAAGTTATACCAATCATTGGAGTCATCTTTTACCTCTATTTTCCGCATATATGCCTTTACTGCCCCGTTTCTAAGAATGAGGTCTTTGGCTTCCATGTAATAGAGAATGAGGCCGTTCGCTTGACCGGCTAGTAGAAGCGCCAAGGTGGTATCCTTTTCTACTTTAATTCCAGAAATTGGATCCATTAATACGCCTAATTTTATTTTCTTGGCGAGGATTCTATTTCTTTGGTTCATCGAAATTACGCCACTCAAATGATAATGAAAAAATGTTATTGTAACTTAAGTCGTTCCGATCCAATAGGTATCGATGGCAGATGAGGTGAGCCTTTAGGCGTACTTTTGTTGGAGAATTTCTATTCTGCCCTACATTAATCTAATATTGGGCCATGGAGACATTAACAATAGCAACCCGCGGGAGCCCGTTAGCTATCTGGCAGAGCTTGCACGTCAAAAGGCTACTGCTGGCAGATAATCCGAAGTTACAGGTAGAGTTGTTAAAAATAAAAACATCTGGTGATAAGTTTCTGGGATCTTTATCGCTCGCGGGCGGAAAGGGGCTTTTTGTAAAAGAAATAGAACAATGCCTTTTGGATAAAACGGCTGATCTTGCCGTGCATTCAATGAAAGACCTTCCGCACAAAAGTCCAGAAGGTCTAGAAATATCGTGTATTTTGGCGAGAGAGGATCCTAGAGACTCCATGGTAACTATAGACGGGAAAACGATATCCGATCTATTACCGGGCGCTTCGGTTGGTACCTCAAGTCTCAGACGGAAGTCACAACTTTTGGCTATTCGGCCAGATTTAAACTGTAAAGATCTAAGGGGAAATGTAGGAAGTCGAATGGCAAAGCTGCAAGATGGTCAATTCTCTGCTGTAATACTTGCAACCGCAGGATTAAAGCGCCTGGGTTTAATGGCAAATAACCACTATCAGTTTGGTATTGACTTAATGTTGCCGGCTGTTGGTCAAGGCGCTATTGGTATCCAAGCGAGGCTAGGCGATATTTATATGAAAGATCTATTAAGGCCCCTTTCTTGCAGCGTTTCTACAGCTTCAGTGAAGGCGGAGAGGAAAATGATCCAGGTTCTCGGAGGTGATTGTGGGTCGCCACTAGCTGGGCTAGCGAGGTTAGTTGACGGAGATTTTGTGCTCGATGGTTTGGTTTCTGATCTCCAAGGTAAAACAATCCTAAGAACATGTAGTAAGGGAAAATTACAGGACCCGGAAGGCTTAGGGGAACTGGTTGCGGAGGAACTCCTAAAAAAAGGCGCCAAGTCATTGTTGAATCTTAAATGACTATATTGGGGAAAATCAAAATGTTGCCTCTGGAGAACAAGTCCGTTTTAGTCACTCGACCCAAGTGGCAGGCTGGTCGCTTGGCGGCCGATTTGTCTGCTATCGGAGGGAAGGTAATTAGAGCACCAATGATAGATATACGTCCCATAGATGATATAGACTTATCCCTTATCTACCGGGCCTTGGAAAAATCGGAGTTAGTAATTTTCTTGAGCGTTAATGCCGTGCAATACGGATTAGTAAACTTCCCTGAATTGATCCAATGTTTGAAAGAGAAAAAACTTTTTGCTATTGGTTCTAGCACAGCCCGATCTTTAGGACGGTTGGATTTAAAACCCATCTGTTATCCAGAAAACGATAATACCTCAGAGGGTTTATTAGGATTGGCCGAAATGAATGCGAGATTGATAAGATCGAAAGGGGTAGTGGTTTTTAGGGGAGTGGGAGGCAGACGGAAGTTAGATATGGTTTTAGATCGGCGAGGGGCTTCCGTGATTAATATCGAGTGTTATAGAAGGGTCGAAAGCACATTGTCACTTAGAGAAGTATTTAATTTCCACGGTACGGTTCTGCCCGATCTAGTTATTTCGACCAGTGGTTCTATAATCAATAGCTTTGTTGAAAAAATAAAAATAGAAGATTTGCCTGCGTTATATGATGTGCCTATGGTGGTGGTAAGTCGAAGATTAGAGCAGGCTGCGAAACAAATAGGGTTTCGTGGAGAAATAATTTCAGCAGAAAACTCCACGAATGAAGCAATTCTGAAAGCCATTGAAAATTGGGTGCGGGGGCGTTAGATGGAATTTGAGCAAATACAGAACGGTGAGTTTTCAGAGGACAGTAGGAAGCGTCTTCGTTATCATCGTATCTTAATTATCCTGTTAGTTCTAACTTTTCTTGCTCTTGTGGCAGGTTATTTTTTTTGGTTTAACTGGGAAAATGAATTAACCGATCTGAACGGAGTTGACCTGACTAAAGGTGGAGAAGTTTTAGAAAGGATCAACTCTATAGCCGATCTCCAAGGTTCTTTGTCCTCCCTAGAGCAAAAGTTCCTTGATCTATCGAAACGCGTCGATGCGGTGGAACAGAATTTTATTAAATTTAATAAATCGAAAAAAACAGAATTAAGTGAAAAAAAACAGGCGGATTTTTTAAAGGCAGAAATGGAATCTTTAACTGATTCTTTTAATTTGCGCTTTGAGAAGTTAAAAAATAAGTCTTCCGAGCCCCAAATTGCTGCAACAACTCTAGTAACTATGGAAAACTACTTAATTAGAGCCAATCGGTACCTTACAGAGGAAAAAGATCCGAGAAATGCTTCGAGAGCACTGAAAAGTGCTGAGAGTCTTGTTGTCCAGCTTGCTCCCGATTTAAGACTGATTTTAAGTGAGATCTTTCTGCGAGAAATTTCTAGGTTAGAGAAATTAGCTGAAATGCCCATATATAGTTTGCCGAGAATGTTGAATAGGTTAGTTTCATTGATAGGAAATATGACGATCGAAACAAGAATTCAGACCGGACCAGAAAGCAACCAAGAACGCCAGAGCCTTGAGATAGCTTCCTCGAAAGGTGTTATTGAGTCTTTATGGATAGAACTTAGAAGTCTGGTTACGGTGAACGAGGTTGATCATGAGTTGGTAAATAAATTTTCTGTCGATGACGCTCGTCTTGTAAGGTTGAATTTGCAGTTGGAAGCTGCTGTCGCGAGGGCAGCTTTTTTGGCTGGCAACCTAGATCTTTTAGAGGCTTCGCTTAATAACCTCAAAAATCTATGCCAGACCTATTTATCAGAGAAATCTTCGGTGGTCGAACTTCTTATGAAAATCAGCGAACTAGATTTAGATATACTAAGCGAAGAGGAAAGGCACTTGAGAGATTTAATCGAGCAAGTACGTGATCTGCGTTTGTCGCAAGGATTTGGTGGTTGAGAACTTTAATCTTAATTTTTCTCGTTCTAATTTCGGCGACACTATTTGCCGAATGGTTGATGTTACATCCTGGTCACATCCTAATTTATTATGGCGGTAAGGAATTTGGCATGAGTTTGTCTGTCGCTTTGGTTACCCTCTCAGTTGCCACGATTTTGCTTTACGGCACTCTCAGCTTTCTAAGGCAATTGGTTTGCTTTCCCTCTAGATATAGACGGTCACTTAAGATTAAATCTAATAAGAATTTTTCCAGCGCTTTCATGGCCTACGTTCTTGGCGATAATGATAGAGCGGAACGCCTGTATTTACGAGGTGCTAGACATGGGGATTTTCCCGAAGCCCATTACATTGCTGCTGCTGAAATCGCCCATAAAAGGGGAAACATAAAACGTCGAGACCGGCATGTAGAATCCGCTATAAGTTTATATGGTACCGAGTCTCTAGCTACTGTAAAACAGGCACAGTGGCTTCTGGAGGAACGTAAATTAGAGCAAGTAGAATCGGTTCTTGAAAAGATACCTGTTAGGATGCAAAGACAACCTAATGTTTTAAGAATTCGAGGGGAGGTATATTTTGAGAAAGGTGATTTCGAACAACTTATTTCTCTTTTACCGGAACTTTCTAACAGAAAGATTTTCGATGAAAGCAGATTTGAAGAATTGCAACTTTCGGCCTACGTAAATTATCTGGTGAACAGGTCTAAAAATTCTGTGGAGGCGGAAATTCAAAGAGCGTGGAAGGACATTCCGAGGAAGATTAAAAATAAGAGGAGGATTTTATCTACGTATGTTGGAATATTGTTTAAAGCTCAGAGATATTCCGAAGCTGAGAAACTATTAAGGAAAAGGATAGAATCGGAGTGGGATGCACATTTAGTTGCGCTCTACGGCGAGATACAGACGAAAACGCCCCAAAAAATCTTAAAGAAATTGGAATCTTGGAGTATAGGGCATGAAGACGATCCCGGCCTAGGTATTGCCAAGGCTAGACAATACATGCAGGCGCAGATGTGGGGTCGAGCTAGAGGAGTCATAAGCTCATTGTTGGACAAAAATCCCAGTCCGACTTTGTATAAACTTCTAGCTGACATAGATGAAAAGCTCGGAGACGAAAAGAAATCGCTCAACAATCGGCGGGCGGGATTGGAGTTGGCGACTGACCTTCGCCCTGAGCAGTGATTCCAGTGACGACTCTTAGTTAGGTTTACTACGTCGGTGTGCTAGCCATTGGATAAGCGGTTTCCAATATTCTCGGTCTAAAGCCGTGGTTAAAGGGGCGAATTCGAAAATGGAAAGTCCTTTCTGAGCTGCCCTGATGTAGTTTGCGCTCTGGCGTAGCAAAGTTAGGAAGGGGAAACGCCGGCCAGAAGGAAGCCTGAAATCGTATAAGAGGTCCTCTAGGTTGCGAGTTTCTTGCGAGTTTTCTCTTGCCCTACTCGCGATAGTCGCGATTCTCACATCATTTTGAACGCTGGCTCTTAGCGATTTTAGTTCACCGAAAAATCTTTGGGCCGCTCTTATATCCATGGGAGAGGGGACGACCGGCACTATCGCTGTTTGCGCTTTTTTTAATAGTGATACAAGCTGGTCATCATGAGTTCGTGAAGGCGCATCCATTATCAGTATTTCCGTCTCTTTGGGTGGTCTTGGTGGCTTGACAAAGGCTTCTAAGCCAAGAATCTTAGGAAAGTTGTTTCGTCGTTGTCTAAGCCAATCTATACTGGATCCCTGCGGATCAAAATCCGCTAAAACAACTTTTTTCCCTTTGTTGGCGTAATACCCCGCTAAATTTGTTGCAATAGTGGTTTTGCCACTTCCACCCTTAGCATTCAATATCAATATGGACCGCATTTTAGATTTCCAAAACTATTTTATATTTACGATGCTAAACGATTTATCGTCGGACTGAAAACGTTTATTAATAATTTGTCGAGAGAAGTGGCTGGCGAAATCAAGGAATTTGATGTCGAAAGGAAGGAGCCGGGGATCTTGTCTTTTACAGTACGTAGATCGACCGGAAACTTTCCTGGTTTTTTGATCTCTAAGAGAAATAGGCTTTTAGTGTCGTCTGGAACATTTTCATCTGAAAAAGGATTTGAGGTGTCAACTAAGGGTATCCTTTGTAAATTAGCGTCTGTTCGAGAGAACTGTGGACAAATGTACCTGGCATAATGTGGCAACCTGCGCATTATCATTTCAATTGCGCTATCTTTTGAGTAACCCCGTACTAATTCATCTCTTTTAATCTTTTGCATCCACTCTAGATTTATTAAGGGGGCAACGCCAATTAAGAGATCAACGTGTTTAGCTATGTTAATTTTTCTATCGGCGTACCCGCCATGTAAGCCTTCATAGAATAGCAGGTTTACCGGAGTCTCAAATTCCCTCCAATCAGTGAAATGTCCCATCTTAGTTTGGTATCTAACAGAGTCTTGAGAGGTATGGATGTAGCGTCTCGTTTTTCCTGTGCCAGTAAGGGAATAATTTTGGAACAGAGTTTCTAGTTCCTCGAGAAGGTTGGCTTCGGGGGAGAAGTGGGTAATATTATCGCAATTCCGTTTTTTCTCATCCATCTGCTCCCTAGAATATCTGTGGAAACTGTCGCCTTCTAAGAAGTAGGCTTTAATCTCCAACTTTAGAAAAATCCGTCTGAAGATTTCTTTAACATTGGTTTTTCCGGCGCCAGAAGCTCCGGTGAGAGCGATTATTGGGAATTTATGGGACATTTATTAGTATAAAAAGTAAATATTTATTTGAACAAGTCTTTATTTTAATATGATATCTTCTATGGGTTAAGTTTGTGAGACAAAAACCCTCTTTTTATGCTCTAAAATGAATTTGCTCAGAACCGGCAGTGGTGCATACAACAGGTTGCTAGGCTATGTGGCTAGATATTGGCGCCTGTTCGCGGTTTCTTTGGTCGCGATGATTTGTCTCGCCTCAACTGAATGGATGTTGCCAGCTCTTTTAAAGCCCTTAATAGATGAGGATTTTACGCTTGCGGCGGCTGAAATAAGCCTACAAACACCAGTTTTATTGGTTATTTTGTTTCTGGCTAGAGGAACTCTAAGCTATGTTTCGACGGTCACTCTACATCTCGTAGCTCAAAAAACGATCGCTGATCTTAGAGTACAAATGTTTTCAAGCCTGGTTAATTCACCGTGTCAGTTCTTTGATGACGCGGCTACAGGAAGGTTGGTGTCTAAATTCACTTTTGATGTTACTCAAGTTGCGCAATCTTGTACGAGGGTCATTACGGTCATAGTGAAGGATTCCGTGGTGATACTGGTCTTGATAGGCTACCTTCTATATTTGAATTGGAAATTAGCAGCTCTTTTGGTTTTCTTAGGTCCACCCATTGGATTTTTAGTGTCTAAAGTTTCCGGGAGAATGCGTAGCATGAGTACTTATCTTCAAGATTCTGTAGGGCAAATCACCCAAGTTACGGAAGAGGCTATTCGCGGTCAGCTCGAAATAAAAATTTTTGCCGGACACACGCGGGAAGAAGGGCGGTTTGATAAAGCGGTAAGAAATGCCCGTAAGTATCAAATGAAGGTGATCCGGACTAGCGCCGCTCTCGTTCCTTTTATCCAATTATTTGTAGCTATTGCGATCGCCATTCTAATTGTCTTGGCTCTTAGGGAATCGGCACTAGGCGCAATGTCCAAAGGTGAATTCGTCGCTTTTATTACCGCGACAGGGTTGCTCATACCCCCAGTCAAACGCCTGGCCGGTGCAAATGAATTTTTGCAGAGGGGGATTGCTGCTGCCCAATCGGTCTTTGGTCTGATAGATAGCTTTAGCGAGTCTAAAGAAGGTTTGGAAATACCCCAGATAAAGGGGGATTTGTGTTTTAAAAAAGTTTCCTTTCATTACAGTACCGAAAAAATACTCGATGATATTTCTCTAAATATCGAGGCCGGAGAAACAATTGCCTTTGTAGGGCCTTCTGGGGGTGGAAAGACGACTCTGGTGAACTTAGTCCCTCGCTTTTACGAGCCTACTGCTGGAGAAATTTTAATAGATTCCAATCCTATTTCAAAATATTCGCTGAGTAGCCTAAGATACAATATCTCCTATGTAGCGCAAGACGTCGTGCTGTTTAATGACACGATTTTAAATAATATTTGCTATGCCACTGATAAGGAGGTCTCGAAAAACGATATCGATAAGGTAGTAGAGTTAGCTCAGCTGGCAGATCTGGTTAACGGTTTGCCTGACGGGTTGGAAACTATAATTGGAGAGAATGGTTTGAAGCTATCAGGTGGGCAGCGGCAAAGACTGGCGATTGCTAGAGCCGTGTTGAAGGACTCGCCTATTTTAATTCTAGACGAGGCAACTGCTGCCTTGGACAATGAGTCTGAAAGTTCAATAAAAAAAGCACTTGAGTTTGTAAGTCGTGGGAGAACGAGTTTAATTATAGCTCATCGACTATCGACTGTCGTACACGCAACCAAAATTGTCGTAATTGAAAAAGGGCGTATTGTTGAGGTAGGCTCGCATAAGGCTCTCATGGCTAATAAAGGGCTTTATGCCTCTTTGTACCGGCAAGAATTTGATAAAGGGTGACCCACTTGATCTTTTAAGTTTGTTAACAGATGGAAGACGAAAAACTACTAAAAGAACTTAATGATGCTCAGAGACGCGCTGTTAGATCAGATTCTTCTCAAGCGCTAATCTTAGCCGGAGCCGGAAGCGGTAAAACTAAGGTTCTGGTCCACAGAATCGCGTGGTATCTCCATACCGGACAGAGTCTTGATCAAGGAATTCTCGCGGTTACGTTCACTAATAAAGCCGCCTCTGAAATGAGGTTTCGAATTCAAAGGTTAATTAACAGATCCGTCGACGCGATGTGGGTCGGAACTTTCCATGGAATAGCTCATCGTTTACTTAGAATTCATTGGAAGGATGCCAGGCTTAATGAATCATTTCAGATTATAGACTCGGACGACCAATTAAGGGTAATAAGACGAGCTATGCGTGATCTGGAGATGGAGAATTCGGGCTGGTCGCCAAAGGAAGCGCAGTCCAAAATTAATGGCTGGAAAGAAACGGGTCACAGGGCAGATCAGGTGCCTATGCTAAATGATAGGTCGGAAGATATCTTGAGGAGGGTATATTGTGAGTACGAGGAAATATGTGACCGGTCCTCTTTAGTGGATTTTACCGAACTTCTTCTTAGGGTACATGATCTGTGGCGTTCTTGTCCCACTATCATGGAAAGCTACAGGAATCGATTTCGGCACGTTTTAGTGGACGAATTTCAAGATACGAATCGGCTTCAATATAAATGGTTAAAGATGTTAGTAGGGGAACGAGGTAGTTTATTTGTAGTTGGGGATGACGATCAATCAATATATAGCTGGAGGGGAGCGAAGGTCGAGAATATGCAACTTTTCCGTAAAGATTATCCGCAGCACGAAATCGTGAGACTTGAGCAAAATTATCGTTCTACCTCTACTATACTGGAAGCTGCGAATTCTCTAATTTCCAATAATGTCTCCAGGATTGGTAAACGGCTTTGGACAAATGGCACCGAAGGTGAAAGGATAAAATTGTATGCGGCGTACAATGAGCTTGACGAAGCCCGTTATGTCGTAGATTCGATCGAGAGTTCCTTCGACAAAGGACTGAATTTATCTAATCATGCGATCTTGTACCGTGTGAGTGCGCAGTCCCGTGTGCTGGAGGATGCGCTTAGGGAAAAAGGACTTAATTATAGGGTATATGGAGGGTTTCGCTTCTATGAACGATCGGAAATTAAAGATGTCATCGCCTACCTTAGGCTTATTTATTCTCGAGAGGACGATTCCGCTTTTGAAAGGGTAATAAATTTTCCACCCCGAGGGATCGGTTTAAAAAGTATGGAGGGAGTTCGTCGTTTTGCGCGAGAAGCTAGCGTGCCGCTATGGGCAGCTTTTTGTCAGCTAATTGAACTTGATAAGGTGTCAGTTAGGGCGTCTTCTGCTTTCAGGAAATTTTCTGAATCTATCGGTAGTCTTGAGTCCCAGTTGTCTCAAATCGATCTTCCAAGTTTAATAGATGCCATCGTAGAGGCCTTTGATTTAGAAGGTCACTATAAAAAAGACAAAGCTGGAAAGGGCTTAGATAAAGTTGAAAATTTACAGGAGTTAACGGCTGCCGCTAGAGATTTCATACCTGAAGGAGAACAAGAAGTATTGGGCGCGTTTTTGGCGCATGCCGCCCTTGAATCTGGAGAGGGTCAAGCGGAATCAGGGACAGACTGTGTTCAGTTAATGACAATCCATTCGGCGAAGGGATTGGAGTTCAAACAAGTTTTTATTGTAGGGTTAGAAGAAGGTTTGTTTCCGCATCAGAGATCGTTAACAAACCTTGGTCAATTAGAAGAAGAAAGGCGTCTTTGTTATGTGGGAATTACGCGAGCGGAAGAAAACCTTGATATCACCTATGCCATGTCTAGACGATTGCACGGGTCGGAGTTTAAAACAGGAATTTCTAGATTTGTAAAGGAGATCCCTGTTGATCTTTTTGAAGAGGTGAGATTGAAAGGGGCGCCTGCTGCCGTGTTTCGAAGCCAGAAATCAGAGGACATTCAGGCCCCGTTTTCCTTGGGACAGCCAGTATTTCACAAGGTTTTTGGGGAGGGAGTTGTTCTTGGCGTCGAAGGTTCGGGTAGCAATTCGAGAGTGCAAGTAAATTTCGAGGCTAGTGGTACAAAATGGTTGGTAGCTAGTTACGCTGGCCTCGTGACTCGTTAAAAATGATTAAAGGTGCGTCTATGATCCGTCTAATTTTTACCATTTCTATTATTGTTTTTCTCCTATCTTGTGGACCGACATCGGAGATATCAACTGACGATTCTAGTCTAAAAGAGTATAAATGGAAAATGGTAACCGCGTGGCCTCCGAACTCACCCATCAATCAAGAGTCTGTAGAAAAATTTGCGGAAAATGTGAGGATTATGAGCAGAGACAGGCTTAAAATTCAGGTTTTCGCAGGAGGTGAATTAGTCCCTCCATTGCAAGCATTTGATGCCGTTTCTCAAGGGGGAGTAGAGATGGCTCATGCAGCCTCCTATTACTGGGCAGGAAAGATTCCGGCTGCGCAGTTTATGACGGTGGTGCCTTTCGGCCTAACGCATAAAGGGGCTTGGGCTTGGATCTATGCAGGCGGCGGATTGGCTTTGTGGAAAAAGCTTTATGAGCCGTTCGATGTCGTACCTTTTCCTATGGGCAACACTGGAATACAAATGGGAGGTTGGTTCAATAAGAAAATCAAAACTGTTGACGATTTGAAAGGTTTGAAGATTCGTATGCCAGGTCTGGGTGGCAAAGTTCTGGCTAAGGCAGGAGCTAATCCGGTAAATATAGACCCAGGTGAATTATATATGGCCGTTGAAAGGGGCATCATAGATGCGACCGAATGGGTGGGTCCAGTATTTGATAAGCGACAAGGATTGGATGAGGTGGCTAGATACTATTATTTCCCCGGATGGCATGAACCCGGGAGTCAATTAGAATTAATCATAAACTCAAATTCATGGCGTGAGTTATCGAAAGATTTACAAGTTATCATCGAATCTGCAGCAGCCCAGGCTAGCATAGAGATTTTTTCTCAGAGCGAGGTACAAAATACGGCTACGCTGCTGCAGATGAAGGCAGAAGGTGTGGCCGAAATAATAGAGTTTCCACCGGAGGTAATTAAAGAATTCCGGAAATTAACCGCTTTAGTCTTGGAAGAAGAGTCCAGCGCTGATCCTGAGTTTTCGAAAATTTTACAGTCGTACCAGAAATTTGAAAAAGATTACCGAAAGTATCAAGCTGTCACTGAGAAGCCTTATTCAAAGGCGTTCGCATACTAGGGTTCATTGATTAACGCTACTAACAATATAGTCAACGGCACTCTTTACTTCCTCATCCTCTAAATCGGGTCTTCCTCCTTTTGCAGGCATCACACCGGCGCTTCCAACATAGCCATTGATTGCGTTGGTATACAGTAGGTCTAGCCCCTTCTCTATACGGGGTTTCCATGCACTGCTATCAGCATATCGTGGTGCTCCAGCGACTCCTGCCATATGGCAAAGTGAGCAGGCTTGATTGTAAACATCTTTTCCGCTTTTTGTCGCGCTTGTCGTTTCCGGCAGCGAATCTTTGTCCAGCTCGGTTGAAGGCGGTGCAGATGTTGACGGATGTTCAATTGCGGAAGGGTTGATGCTCGGGATTGATAATATTTCTACGACCTTGGTGCCATAGTTTATTTTGCCTGTCGGTCTAGTCCGCTCATAGCCGGCCACTTCTGTTGTCTGGCCAGACTCAGCTCGGTTAGTTACGAATCCCGCCAGGACGAAGGCCAAAAGACCGACTGCCGTCAGAGCTAAGAGCAGAATAGTAAAAGTGTGTAGAAAAGCCGCATCGTCTGTTTTATTCATATATAACTATCTTACCAACGAAAAGTTTCAAGAGTTTCTGTTTAGAATGAGTTAGGGATTCACTCTTTTCTCGCCTGTTCGGATTATAACCATTATCGAGGAGATCTTTAAATTTATCCAAGAAATATATTGTTCGAAAGGTGGGTGCAAGTCAAAATAAACACGCCGGTAACTAAGAGTTGCCGGCTTTCATCAAGCCACTTTTCTTACGCCACCACATAAATAAACTGTTCGGGTTATTTTATTTTAGCTAGGTACTCAGTCACTACGTTTCCCGGTAGCGGGATATACCCGTCTTTTATAGCTACTTCCTGGCCTTCCTTAGAAAGAACCATTTTGACGAATTCCTGCTCAATAGGTGGAAGGGGCTTATTGGGAGCCTTGTTTACGTATACCCAAAGGAAGCGTCCCAAAGGATATTTACCGGATACGGCTGTTTCTGGAGTAGCCGGTATTAATTCCGAACCTTTCCTAGAAAGGGCGATCGCTCGCACGCCAGACGTCTTATATCCTATTCCAGAATAACCGATGCCATTTATAGACTTAGTGACGCTTTGTACAACTGACGCAGATCCGGGTTGTTCATTTACACTGTCTTTGTAGTCGCCTTTACATAAGGCTTTCTTTTTAAAGTAGCCGTAGGTGCCAGAAACTGAGTTACGGCCATATAATTGGATATTTTGAGTAGTCCAACTTCCAATTATCCCAGCTTCACCCCAAGTTTTTATGTCAGATCCGTGCCCACATTTTCGAGTAGCAGAAAAGATTGCATCCACTTGCTTGATATCCAGTCCTTTGATCGGGTTATCTCTGTGCACAAATACTGCAAGCGCATCTATTGCGACTGGGATCGCCGTAGCTTTATAACCAAATTTCCCTTCAAATGCTTCGCTCTCCTTAGATTTCATCTTTCGACTCATAGGGCCAAAATTCGCCGTGCCTTCAGTAAGGGCAGGTGGCGCAGTAGAAGAGCCGGCCGCCTGAATTTGTATATTAACGCTCGGGTAGAATTTTTTAAAAGATTCTGCCCACATTGTCATCAAGTTTGCCAGCGTGTCAGAGCCGACACTACTCAGGTTGCCGGATACTCCACTAGTTTTTTTATAAGTACCTATTCTTGTATCGACTTCTAACGCCAATAAGTTCAATGGCAAAGACGAAAGCAAGAACGCCAGAAATAATTCTTGTTTCAAAGACTTAATATTTCTCACAATCGTTACTCCGAAGATTTCATAAAACAGCTAAACAGAAGTCGCGGGTCAGTATCAGGGACTTTTGTGACGGTTCTGTTACTTAAAAAAGGCTAATCTGCAGATTTCTTATCCCGCTAATCTAGGTTTCGGTGTTCTTTTTCAGCTAAAAAATCCACTACCTCGAGAAGATTGTCATAACCTCCTGCCAATCGGGCGCTGGACCGATACTTGCCGTCGATTACCATCGAAGGAACACCTGAAATTCCGACCTTCTTAGTAAGGGATTGGGCTCTCTGGGCTCGATTAGCGGTACCAAAAGAATTTAAACTTTTTTGGACCAGGCTTTCCTCTTTTCCGAGACCGATGAAAAATTTCGAAATGTCGTTTTCAGTAAATAACTTTTCGCGTTTTACATGGAGGGACTCAAAAAGTGCGAAATGCGACTTTTCTATAATGCCTAGTTCTGCTGCCGCATAGAACGCCTTGGCATGTACTAGCCAGTTTTCGGAGAATACCGCAGGTACTCTAGCAAAGCTGACATAATGTTTTTTATTTTCCAACCATTTGGCCACGTGAATTTCAAACTCGAAGCAGTGAGGACAGCCGTACCAAAAAAATTCCAATACTTCAATTTTCCCCAAAGGGGTCGAAGTGGGTACTGAAGGTGAGAGTTTTTCGAAATGTTTTCCCTCAACAAACTTTTTTTCTGCCGGTGCGGACCCGACAAATAAGAGTCCTATCAGGACGGGGAACAGAATACCCTTTACTTTAAACATTTTAGATTCTTTCAATCTTTCTCCGACTAATGAAGAGCTGAAATATAGGAGGATAGATTCTTTATATCATCGTCGGATAACTTCTGGGCTATCGCCTCCATCATAGTGTGTTTGCGTTCCCCGCTTCTGTAGGCTAGGAGTTGTGATCGGGTATAGGCCGCTTGTTGCCCTCTCAGCGCCGGATACCGAGCAGGTGCATTCCCAGCCCCAGCCGGTCCGTGGCAAGCGATACAAGCAGGTATATGACGATTTATGTCGCCTCCTCTATATAGTTTTTCTGCAGTTTCACTGACCGTATTAGATGTCGGTTTTACCGACAGTTTTTGCTTCGAGTAGTATAGCCCGATATGCCACATATCATCTTCGGACAAGCTATTCACAAAGGGCCTCATGACATCATTATTTCTCGTTTTATTTTTAAATGCCTTGAGCTGTTGTACGGTATATTCGGCTCCTTGGCCAGCTAGATTAGGCCAAATGGGGTTGATGCTGTTCCCGTCAATGCCGTGGCACGCCACACAAACGGCAGCTTTAGAAGCATCTCCTTGCGCAATATTGGCTGTCAGAGCCATTACTATTGCGAAAACAGCGAGTCTTATTTTCATTTGTAGCCTCTAATATCGTTGTAACTAGGGTACAATTATACACTTGTATTTATTTTTCTTCTCTAACAGTTTTAGAGAAAAGTCAGGGTATTTTATTTAAATCAGGTAAGCCCAATTGAATATAGCGATGAGTCCCTCAGTTCTAGCACAAAAGGCTTTGAATAAGGCTAAATTTGACAAAAGTAGTCCGACAGCTAGGGGTTTGCCAGAGGATCGAGGTATGGAGGTGGCTTTTGCAGGCCGTTCTAACAGCGGAAAGTCGACAACCCTAAATGCTCTTTGTGGCAGGCGCTCCCTGGCTCGCACTAGCAGGACACCGGGTCGAACTCAGCATCTGGTAGTTTTTAAAATTGATGAGAGCAGGAGACTGGTTGATTTGCCAGGGTTTGGCTACGCGAAAGTATCTCAGCGGTTGCAAACGACTTGGAAAAAAGAGGTTAATAGGTACTTGAATTTTAGAAAATCACTTGTTGGATTGATTTTGATAATGGATGTCCGTCATGTATTACAGCCCATAGAGTTAGATTTACTTAATTGGTGTAGCGAAGCAGATTTATCTACTCATGTTTTGTTGAATAAGTCCGACAAGCTAGGAAGGAGCGCTGCCCAGTCTGCTCTGACTAAAGTGAAAAGATGTACTAATAATATATCGAGAAATGGCGGAACATCTGTCGATCTATTTTCAGCCAAAAACAGGCTCGGTTGTGATGGTGCTTGGAATAAGGTGGCAGAATGGTTTTGTTTTGACTCAGCTATCTAGCATTCAATTTGGTTTACTTTTTGCCAAATCTTTTTTCAAACTTATCCACGCGTCCGGCCGTATCGACTATCTTTTGCTGGCCTGTGTAGAATGGATGGCATGCGGAACAAACGTCTAGGTGTAGATCTGGTTGGCCTAGAGTGGACCTAGTATTAAAAGAGTTGCCACAACTGCAAGTTACAGTAATTTCTTCATATTTAGGGTGTATTTCTGACTTCATCCTGTTCCCTGCTTAACTCGAAATTAGATAAGATGCCGATCTTAGGTTGGCTTCTCAGAAAAGACAAGGGCTTTCACCTGGTTTTTATAGTTTTATTTCAATAGATACCGGAGCATGGTCCGAGGGCTTGTGCCATTTCCTAGTTGAGGCATCTATGTATGATCCGGTGATCGAATCTTTCAGATTAGAGCTGACGAAAATGAGATCGATTCGTAGGCCGTGATTTCTCCTGAAACTACCTCCTCGATAATCCCACCAACTATAGCTATCTTTTTGTTGATTGAACGATCGGAAAGTATCGACCAGGTTTAAATTTTTCAATCTTTCGATAAAAGAGCGTTCTTTAGGGCTGCAGAGGATCTTGTCTTTCCATGCAGAGGGGTCGTATACGTCCTCGTCGCTAGGAGCAATGTTAAAATCCCCTAAAACTACAATTTTTTTGAATTCCGCTGAGAGCTGTTCTAGCCACCGGTAAAAAGCTTCTAGCCAGGAAAGTTTGTATTCATATTTAGAAGAGCCTACCTCAGACCCGTTGGGGACATAAGCGTTTACTATTAACAATTCTCGCCATTTTACGGCTATGATTCTTTTCTGGTCGTCTTGAAAATCTGGGATTTTATTTCCGATTAGATCAGCTTTTTCTTTATAAAGCGTGCACACACCATTGTAGGATTTTTGCCCGCTGTAGAATACTTCAAACCCTAGTTCCGAAATCAAGTCTACCGGAAAGATTGGATCTTGTACTTTGGTTTCTTGCAAGCCCAAAACATCTACTTTGTTGTGTTTTAGCCATTTCCTCAAATGTTCTTCTCTAGCTCTTATAGAGTTAACATTCCAACTGGCGATAACGGTCATAGAGTTTCTTCTTTTTAAACTTTTGTAAATAGTGCTAGGCTAGATGTGAAGGGTTCGCTTAATTAGAGCACGTGGGACAATTAGGGTCTTTGTTAAGAATGACCGAGTGCCATTCCATTAATCTTGAGTCGAGCAGCAGCAGGCGCCCTGCGAGCGATTTTCCAAAACCCAGAATCAACTTTAATGTCTCCATAGCCTGGATGCTTCCTATTATTCCTAGTAAAGGGGCAATGACGCCGCTCTCAGAGCAAGATTCGGTATTGCTAATAGAGTCTTTGCTATAAAGGCACCTGTAGCAGGGAGCCGATCTTCCGGTGTTGAAAATCGAAACTTGCCCTTCCAGTCTTATGGCCGCACCGGAAACTAAAGGCCTTTGATGTCTCACACTCTGTTCGTTGATATGGAATCGACTCTCAAAATTATCTGTCGCATCTACGATAACATCGGTATTTGGCAAGATTCGATCAAAGTCCTCTGTTTCTAAAATATGATCTACAGTAACAATGTTTATTGTGGGATTTAGCGCCATCAGTCTTTTTTCAGCAGAGTCCACTTTTTTAGTGCCGATGTCGTCCGTTGCATGCGCTATTTGTCGTTGTAGATTGGATAGCTCCACGTGATCATGATCCACTAACGTTAGATGCCCAACTCCGGCTGCAGCTAGGTACATGCTGACAACTGATCCGAGTCCTCCCAATCCAATCAGCATAACGTTAGAATCTTTCAAACGTATCTGTCCTGATAAATCGATTTCCGGTAGCAGTATCTGCCGACTGTACCTCAAGAGAAATTCGTCGTCCATTTCCACTATCTAGACCCTTTTGCCGAAATCAAGAGGCTTTTACTCCCAAAGTCACCCGGTCGTGTAGGCTATGGTCCTTCAAGGTAATCACAGAAGAGAAACCTTCCCTAATAAAACAGTTCCGCACATCTTCTCCTTGCCGGTAGCCGTGCTCTATTAGTAAGCGGCCGTTATCTTCTAGGCTTTGATAAGATTCCCTGACTATCGTTTTGATATCAGCTAGTCCCTTGTCCTTCGCAAAAATACTAGTTTTTGGTTCCATCCAAACCTCTTTATCTAAAAGGTGTGCCTCGTTTTCTGCAACGTAAGGAGGGTTGGCAACAATTAAAGAAGTCGTCGACTTCCTTATCGCACTATTCCAGTCTGAGACAACGCAATTAATGTTCTCAAGATTAAGTTTGTCAAAGTTGGTCTGGGCCAGCTTAGCAGCTTTTTCATTCGCATCAACAGCCAATATACAAGTTTCTGGGCACTCAGAAGCGATGGCGCCAGCGATGGCGCCAGAACCTGTTCCTAAATCCAAGATAGTAAATTCTCGACATCTTTTGATGTACCTTATCGCGTTTTCAACCAATAGCTCACTTTCGGGCCTAGGCACTAAAACATCTTCGGTCACAAGAAACTCCAGCGACCAGAAATAAGCGGTACCGGTCAGGTAAGCCACCGGTGTGCCGATTTTTCTCCTCAAAATGAGATTTTCATAAAGGTTGCGGGTTTCGGAATCCAGATTTTCTTCCAAAGAGCAATAGAGTTCATTTCTCGATATGTTAAGAACATGGCCTAAAATAATCTCAGCATCCAGGCGGTTGCTATCTGAATTACGAAGAGTTTTTGAACCCAGGGCAATTGCGTTTTTGACTGTTATAGCCTGTTTCAAAAAAACACTACTCATCCGATAGTTGAGCCATTTGTTCTAGCTGGTGTTCCGAAGTTAAGGGTTCGACCAGCAGATTGAGATCACCTTCAACCACCTGTTCAAGTTTATACAAGGTTAGGTTAATACGGTGATCTGTAACTCTGCCTTGAGGATAATTGTAAGTTCTAATTCTTTCCGATCGATCACCAGAGCCAACTAGAGACTTTCTAGTGCTAGCTTGTTCTTCGATTTGTTTGTCTCTCTCAGACTTTAAAAGCTTTGCTTTAATTAAGCCCATAGCCCTAGCGCGATTCTTGTGCTGAGATCTCTCGTCTTGACATTCGACAACTATACCAGTGGGAATGTGAGTTACTCTTATCGCAGAATCTGTTTTGTTAACATGTTGTCCTCCAGCCCCCGATGCTCTGTAAGTGTCTATTCTTAGATCGTTCGGGGAGATTTCGATATCTTCGATTTCTGAAACTTCGGGTAAAATAGCGATTGTGCAAGCAGAAGTGTGAATTCTCCCTTGCGATTCGGTTTCGGGGACTCTTTGCACTCTATGCACGCCGGATTCAAATTTAAGACGAGAATAGACTTGTTTTCCGGAAATTTTACAAATAACCTCTTTGTAGCCGCCTACCATAGATTCATTGGTACTGATTATTTCACAGCTCCAATTGGATCGTTCGGAATACTTCACGTACATCCTCAAGAGCTCTCCTGCAAATAACGCAGCTTCTTCTCCTCCGGTTCCTGCTCGCACCTCCAGGAACACATCAGCATCGTCATTCGGATCGTTTGGGACCAAAAGTATTTTGAGTTCTTCTTCAAGGGGGGGAAGAAGATTTCTAATGTGGTTTGCCTCTTCCGTACCCAGTTCTTTTAAGTCGGGATCTGAGCCAGCTGCCAATTCCTGCGCTACCACCAGTTCACTTTGAACTTTTTTTAATTTCTCAAAGCACTGTACTATTGGTGCTATTTCAGAAAGCTCCTTGGACAATTCTTTAAATCGATTTTGATCTCTAGCTGTTTCGGGCTTAGAAAGTAGTTCGTTTACCTGGCCTTGTCTTTCTGCCAAAGTGTTTAGTTTACGTATGATCGATGGTTGCACAGCTAAATCTTTTTTCTATTTATTCCTAAAATTTCTTTTGCGATCTTAACGGCCATCGGATCATCCGCATGCTTTCTAAGATACATAGTGGGGTTATGCATCAATTTGCTATTAATTTTAATAGCTAATTCCTTTATTACCTCTTTGGGATCCCTTCCGTTTTCTATGGCTCGAATCGCAGATGCCAAAGCTGGATCGGTTAAAACTGTACAGTTCTCTCTGTAGGTCGATATTATGTTGCTTGCATCCTGCACCCGCAGCCATTCTAAATAGTCAGAGGCTTTGAATCTTACAATTTGCTCAGCCTCGATAGTAGCTTCTTGTCGAGCACCAATATTGGTTTCGACTATAGTCTTCAAATCATCGATACCGTAGAGATAAGCGGACTCTATAGAGCTTATTTTCCAATCGATATTTCTAGGAACACCCAGGTCTACCAAAAAAATAGGTTTGCCAGCTCGTCGTTTAAGGGCTAGTTCAATTACGTCCGCCTGAATAATGGGGTTCCGACTATTCACTGATGAGACGACAATATCTGCATTTGAAATTTCGCGTGGTATATCGACCAAATTCACAATTTCACCGCCGCAAATGTCTACTATCTTCTTTGAATTAGCTGCGCTTCGATTGGCAACGACAACATGTTTAATGTTTGACTGCTTTAGGTGTTTTGCAACCAGGGTTATTGTTTCGCCTGCACCAATCAAGAGCGCTGAAACGGAATTTAGATTTCCATGTATCTGCTGCGCAAGTTTGGTAGCGGCATAGGCGATTGAGATAGGAGCCTTACCGATCTCTGTTTTTGAGC
Organism: uncultured Gammaproteobacteria bacterium; assembly: GCA_964642505.1. Classification (GTDB taxonomy): domain Bacteria; phylum Pseudomonadota; class Gammaproteobacteria; genus TMED69. The sequence goes on from CAZXQY010000038.1 coordinate 22,212, forward strand.
GTATTAACTTAGAGGTAGAAAAAGCCACCTGCATCAGTTTGTTTATCATTTTCCCCACAGTGCCCGCCTGCAAAGCTAACTCATGAGCTCTTTTCAGTTGGCCAAGTATTTGGGGTTCCCCTAAGACCAGGGAGTCTAAACCACTGCCAACTCGCAAGGTATGTTTGATGGCCTGTTCATCCCGGTAGCAATAGAAGTGGGGACGAAGTAATTTAACATCTATATCTAGGTAATTTGAGACCCAAATAAGAGGTTCGTTTTCCATCCCCTCCTTAATATTGCAGTACATTTCTGTCCGATTGCACGTCGAAATTATCATTGATTCCCGAATCCCTGATTTTGAATTGAGTACCGGTAGCGCGCATAAGATTTGAGCGGGATCGAAGGCAACTTTTTCCCTAATATCAATGGGAGCGGTTTTGTGGCTTAAGCCGTGTACCGATAAACTCATGACCTACCTGCAATATAAACTATATCCATTTGAAGATAATTCACCTGGAAACAGCCCAAGTTCGGGTTGTTCAGTTTCAAATTATACATTGGATAGAGATGTTACAGTACAAATTTAACGTTACCGGCTTTGAAAAAAAGATTTTAAAGCTCTTTAATCAATCTAGGGTTGCTTTCACTAGATTCTAAATCATCTATTGGGCAAATTTTTTGTTGAAACGAACGAAATTAACGCTAGGCTAGACCGGAAGGTACATCTTGTTGAACAGAATAATATTATCATGTTTGGTCGGGTTTCTATTTTTGGGCTGCACTTCTTCTCACGACCCTCGACGCAGCCCTAAAGTGTCTCCCATGCCTCTTCAACCAATATTGGAAAAAGCAATTTCTGTTGATGATGAATTTCATCAGCTGCTT
>CAZXQY010000039.1:0-22771 GCA_964642505.1 uncultured Gammaproteobacteria bacterium
AAAGCATCTTGCCTTTGGGGGCGGACCCCATTTTTGTCTCGGAAATCAATTTGCTAGGGCTGAAGGCGTTGCGGCCATCGGACAATTTTTAAACAAAGCGCCCCAAATAAAGTTAAAAACCAGCGGCGTTGAATGGTCCGACTCTTTTTTCCGAGTTTTAAAACATTTACCGGTTGAATTTTACTAGCTTTAAAGACGTCCAGTCTTATTTTTTCAATTCGAAAGGTTTTTCCGACCTGTTTTTTTTCTTTCTGACTCTTTTAAAATTTTTTTCCTAAGGCGTATGGCAGCAGGTGTAACGTCCACTAATTCATCCTCTTCGATAAATTCTAGCGCCTGTTCAAGTGTCAACTCCGTCCGCGGAGTCAGTACAATATTTTCATCGCTCGACGCTGCTCTAATATTTGTCAGTTGCTTACCTTTTGTCGGATTAACTACCAAGTCGTTCTCACGGGAATGTATACCGACTATCATCCCTTCAAATACCTCCTCTCCCGGGCTCACCATTATTTTCCCGCGACTTTGTAAATTAAAAATGGAGAATGCGGAACACTTACCGTTTTCTTTCGAAATAAGCACCCCGTTGTTTCTAATTTTTTTTGTCAAATTTCCTAAAGGCTCATATCCCTCGAAACTTGAGCTAAGTCGCCCTCGACCAGATGTAGCGGTAAGAAATTCGGTTCTATATCCGATTAATCCTCTAGACGGTATCAAGTATTCTAGCCTGCAATCCCCATTCCCACTTGCTCCGATGTCCTGTAATCGCCCTCCTCGACTACCCAATTGTTCCATAACTCTTCCTTGATATTCTTGCGGAATATCGATCACCGCCAATTCAAAAGGCTCACTTTCAATGCCGTCAATAGTGCGGACTATAGGCACCGGTCTACCGACACAAAACGAATAGCCTTCCCGTCTCATGGTTTCGAATAAAACTGATAAATGTAGTTCACCTCTTCCAGATACCAATATACCCGATGACTCAGGAAACACAGAAATTCTTAAAGCCACATTGTGTACTATTTCACTCTTCAATCTTTCCAAAAGCTGGCGGCTAGTCACAAAATCCCCTTCCAAAGAGGCAAAAGGAGAATCGGAAATATCCAAGGAAACGGTAATGGTAGGATCTTCGACTCTTAAAACAGCCAGTCGCTCAGCATGATCCGCCAAACACACAGTGTCTGAGATTTGCAAGTCAGAAATGCCTGCGATTGCCACTATATCTCCCGACATTGCACTATTAATTGGAATTCGTTCCAACCCATGATATCCAAAAATTTGGTTTATCTTACCTTTTCTCGGACTTCCATCCGTCCCAAGTATTTCCACTTGACCGCCTTTTTCCAACCCTCCTCTCACTACTTTACCTATTCCTATTGTGCCGACATACTCAGAATGATCTAAAGCGCTTATTTGCATTTGAAAGGGCCCAGTTTTTGTAATTGGAGGACGGACTTTCTCAACGATAGTATTGAATAGAAAATCCATATTCCTATCGTTATCGGAAGGATCTTTTCGCGCGTACCCTTCTATAGCTGAACAATACACAGTCGGAAAATCCAATTGTCGATCTGTAGCTCCTAACTGTTCAAACAAATCGAACGTTCTATCCAACACCCAAGAAGTTCTCGATGCCGCTCGATCACATTTATTGATAATGACTATCGGTGCAAGCCCATTGGATAACGCCATCTCAGTAACGAATCGAGTCTGCGGCATTGGACCCTCCACCGCATCCACTAATACGAGAACAGAGTCCACCATAGAAAGAATTCGTTCAACTTCACCACTGAAATCTGCATGACCCGGAGTATCCACTAGATTGATTTTTATGTTCTTCCAAACCAGGGCGGTATTCTTGGCTATAATCGTAATTCCCCGCTCCTTTTCCAAGGCGTTGTTGTCTAATAAGTGTGTACTATGCTGCCGTCGAAGAATGCCTGATTGCCAAAGCAATTCACTCACAAGAGTAGTCTTACCATGATCCACATGGGCAACAATGGCGATATTTCTAAGATTATCTATTTTCATGCTCTTCCTAAAATGGAACTTAAGTGGAAACTATATTGTTTTTCAAAGACGACTTATGGCAACAAAACACGCCTGATGGACACCATCTAACCTAAAGAAGGGCACACTCAAAACGATACTGCCTGAAAAGTAGACTACTTAGACAAAGTCCCTAATAACGATTTCGCCTGATTGATCATACAAGAGATATCGGTAGATAACGTAACTAAAGAGAACCCTTCCTCAATCCGCTTAATCGCACTTTCGTTATCTGGCTCAAAAATACCAATCGGTATTCTTCGATTTGCACAAATTTTTCGGGCTCGATCAATCAATTCTCGAACCTCTGGATTTTCCAAGTCACCGGTGCGACCAATACTTGCTGATAAATCATACGGTCCTATAAAAATCGCGTCCACTCCGTCCACGGATAAAATTTTGTCTAGGTTTTCGATGCCTTTGTAATCCTCTATCTGGATAACGACTGAGAGATTATTATTTGCGGAACCCACGTAACTACTCATTTCTAGTCCGTACCTATTCGCTCTGCTAATCCCTATCCCTCGAGAGCCATGAGGTGGGAATTTTGCAAATTCAATAATATCCCTAGACATTTCTACCGAATTCACTCGGGGAGCTATTATTCCGGCCGCCCCTGAATCTAATGCTCTCTTTATCGAAATCTCGTCATTCCTCGATAATCTCACCAAACAAGGAACAGAACCCGCCGCCATAATAATAGTATTCAATCGGTCTGCCAGATTAGGAGCATGCTCAGTTTCAATGAATAGCCAGTCGAACCCAACCTGAGCTAACGCTTCTACGATAGCTTGATCACCTACTGTGATCATAGTTCCTAAAAGTAATTCTCTTTCTAAAAGTCTTTCCCGAAAAGAGATATTCATCGGAAGTAGCCCACATTTATAGGCCACACTTTTCTAATACTCCTGATATACCCATTCATGGTGTCGATTTAACTCTCCTCCTGCACAAGATTTAACTTATTCATTAGCTCCAGGCGCTTCAAAAGTAAGATAACCGACAATCTAACGATCGGGTGATCACGTTCCAGCTCCCGCTTAACTATATCCCGCTCAATCAATACTAATCGGGTGGGTTTTAACGCCACTGCCGAATAGTTCCTAGCTCGATCCTTAATGAGAGCCGCTTCTCCAAAACAATCTCCCGAATTTAAGTCCGCTATCTGCCTACTGCTGCTTGCAAAAATTCCAACGCCTCCTTTCTCTATGAAATACATCACATCCGCTTTGTCACCTACATTAAAGATAGGTTCACCTTTCGGAATATTGAACTGACCTAAAACCTTGTAATTGTCGTAAATAAATTCGTCTTCCAGCAAGATATTTCCCCCACTTTTTTTGTGATCGAATATCCGACCCAAACTATATTTAATGATAGTCTGTGCGAATACGTTACCGGAATTTACTTTGGACTTTAACAACGACTCTCGAAAACTATGAATCTTCAGATCAGACAACTGTTTATAAGATATGTCCCGACTTCTGCCTGCAATTGCTTCAGCAAACCCGATAGGGTCATAAGGCCCAAAAGTTTGAGTCGGTCTCACCCCAGCGATCGATTTCTTACTCCCAAAAGACAATAAGGTACCAGACTCAATGACAAACGCCTCTTCTCTTTTGTTGAAATCAAACTCGTCATCTAGCCCAACATCGATAACCGTAGATATATCAGAAAGTTCTTTTATTAATTTTTCTATCGAGAACATTGGATATTTTTCGCGCGGTGGGAAAGTGAAAGTTTCCTTTCAGCATCCTTTATAGTTTTTTGCCACGCATTTTGTCGCCATGTTTTTCGCTTTTTCGAGCTCAGATTCAGTAATCGTGTTTCCCGATGCAGTCAGATTCTTCTTTGCTCCCTCCGATCCATTAGACGCTGCGATCTCAAACCACATTCGAGCGTACACCAGGTCTTCTACCACTCCATTCCCGACGGCATACATCAATCCCAGATTATTTTGAGCATCCGAATCCCCTTGCTCTGCGGCTAGACGAAACCACTTCATGGCCTTTTTATAATCCATAACCACACCTTTACCTTGAAGATACATGTACCCGACGCCGAACTGAGCGTCTGGATTCCCTTTTTCAGCAAGCGGCTTCCACTTCTTGTACGCTCTTTGATAATCCTCTTTCTTAACTGCCTCTAAACCGGCCTCATAATCGGAGGCAAAAACCACATGCGTCGCGAAGACCGTCAAAATAAATAACGCTTTCATAACCAATGAAACTTGGAATTGAACACGTGTTCCATCGGCATGCTTCATGAGTAATCCCTTCTACCTACATTTAATTTAAAACAAAACGACACCTAGGAATGATAAAGAAAAATATCGCTTCGATGTACCCCTACAGGACAATTAATCTTTAAACACCTGTTTTCGAGCAACAAAACTAGGCCAGCCTAAAACAACTCAAACGTAAAAATCCATATTTCGTTGGATTGAACCATGCTAAGTGATGTACTCTGAGTTAATCGTAATTGATTTAGGCGGAGAAGTTTCTAATGAGATCCATATTTTTTCTATACGGAGTATTTTGCTACCTATTATTTCTTGGTGTCTTTGTCTACACGATCGGTTTCGTAGGGAATTTCATAGTGCCGAAAACAATGGACAGCGGAGAAGAGATTGGTTGGTTGAACGCGTCGATAATTAACTTAGCGCTTCTCTCTTTATTTGCGGTGCAACACAGCGTTATGGCTAGGCCCGTGTTCAAAAAGTGGTGGACATCAATCGTCCCACCCGCCATCGAGCGGAGTACTTATGTACTAGCTACCAACCTTGTTTTGATAATATTAATCTGGTTCTGGTGCCCTGTGAATATCGTGATCTGGGACGTCTCAAACGAATCTTTTGCCCCTTTAATTTGGGGTGTTTGCGCTTTGGGCTGGATGATAGTTCTTATCAGTACCTTCTTGATAGATCATTTTGAACTATTCGGTTTAAAACAAGTTTATTACAACCTGAGAAACAGAGAGATGACAAGCGCTTCCTTTCGAACACCTCTTTTTTATAAACATGTTCGACACCCGATCTACTTTGGGTTCGCAGTAGCCTTCTGGGCGACGCCGACAATGACTGCTGCACATTTATTATTTGCGATAGGCGCTACAGGATATAGCGTGATCGGAGCTTTATTCGAAGAAAGAGATCTAGTCGACAATTTTAAAAGCGACTACCAAGAATACCAAGGCAAGGTACCGATGCTAGTGCCAAAATTGAACAGAAAAAAATAGTCTGTCTTTTTTACCGAACGGCCTGACAGACCTAATCTTACTGCTCTGTACCGTTTTTGTAGAGTTTACGCATAGTCAGGTTTCCCTGCTCATCGAACCATTCCCAAGAACCATCCCACTTGCCCTTGATATAGTGACCTTTTCTTACCAGCGAACCGTCGGGTCGAAACCATGACCAAGAGCCTTCTTTTACATTGTCAACAAACTCGCCCTCCGCACTCAAATTTCCATTGGAATGAAAAAATTCACTAAGACCGTTCTTTACACCTCTCAAATAATTATTTTTCTCAACAACTTTACCATCAGTATTTTTTTTTAGAACAATTCCAGAGACAGGCGCAAACTTTAGACCGGAATATTCTCTGAGATCAGCTTCCTCCAAGGATTCACCTCCAACTTTCGACACAACTGCGAAAAACAAGCCCGTCAGAAATAATTTCTTTGCCATTATCATCAATAGAAACCTATAAATAGGAAGCACGTATATCATATACCTTTAGAATTATCTTCATTTCCGCGCTATATTAAAAGTTCTAAAACGTCTATTACTTTCGGAGGTTACGATGGAATTAGCTAAAAGACACCTAGATGCGGGCTTTTTTTGTAGCGATTTGGAAAGTGATCGCGATTTTTGGCATTCTCAAATTAAGCTGGAGTTCCAAGGAACCTTGGAACTAGGTGAAACTCTAGTAGCCCACCCTACTACCCAATATCGATACGCGGCTGGGGGCTCTATCGTGAAAGTTAATCACTACCAAGGAGAGCTACCACACAATGACCAAGAACCCTCTGGTTACCACGGAGTTGCGGTAGCTAGTGATGTCAAAGAACCTCAAGCCTACAAAACTCTGTCGGGTGAGGCTGTTAACATTGTTCCAAATGGCTTTGACGATATTACTGGAATTGGAATTTCGGTGATTTCTCAAGATCCGGAAAAGCTTTTGCAGTTTTACACGGACATTATGGAGTTTGAGAAAGTTGGACCAAGAAAAATAAAGGCAGGAGAAACAGTGATTTTTGTGGACGAAGGTGAAGGAGGTACAGAAACATCTACTTTTTCTGGAACTGGTTTCCGTTATATGACAGTACATGTTGTAAATGCCGATATAGCATTAAAAGGAATTTCTAATAGGGGTGGCACCATCTCAATGGAACCAATCGATTACGGCAAAATTGCGCGATTGGGTTTCGTGACCGATCCTGATGGAAACTGGATCGAAGTGGCACATGTAAATAGATAAACCAAACCATTTCACCAAAAGCAGAAATAACCTGACACCGGAAGACTTACCTTTTCAAGAAGGTCGTCTTTGTGAAGGCCTAAATCATAAGTTGACACCGTATGAAGACAAGCCTCAAGTGCGAACGAAACTAGATCCATAATCGAATTTTCTTTACTTGCTAACAATAGTCCTATTACAGTAGTAGCAATTTCAATTTAAACAAGAGAATCTCCATTGTGAACGATGTTTTACCTCTCGAATTAGACGAATTGCTTACCACTACTCGCTCGGTCAGAAAACGACTGGATTTTTCTAAACCGGTAGAAAAAGAAGTAGTCGAAGACTGTATAAAGATCGCCCTGCAGGCTCCTACGCCTTCAAATCTTCAAAATTGGCATTTTGTGGTCATTACTGACTCGGTGAAACGACGCGCCCTAGCCGATCTCTACAGAAAAGGAAGGGAAATATATGTCACGCTTCCGTCGGCCACGCCCAATCTCAAGTACGATGATCCTGAGCGCAATCGAGTCCAAGAGAGAATCGAAGAATCGGCACAATATCTTAATAATCATTTCGAGGAGGCACCAGTCCATGTTATCCCCTGCATTGAGGGCCGAACCGACTTATCGACAAAAACGGAAGACTGGGGAAATGTGCCTGCCATTCTGTTACAAAGCGCGCAATGGGGATCAATTGCGCCGGCTACCTGGAACTTCATGCTGGCAGCGAGGGCTCGAGGTTTAGGCACTTGTTGGACCTCGCTCCATCTTTTTTTCGAGCAACAAGCCGCTGAAATCATCGGCATCCCCTACCAAAATGTCATGCAGGCCTGTTTACTTCCACTGGCCTATACCAAAGGTACAAATTTCAAGCCGGGGAAAAGAGATTCTCTCGAGTCGGTTATTCATTGGGATTCTTGGTGAAAGTTTGGTTTGCGATCTAACCATATTTAAAAACTGTACTGACGGAGGGCTAAAATATGAAAAAAAATCTAGTGAATGGTATACACCACTTGGCAATAATGACTGCTGACATGAAATCCCAAATTAAATTCTTTTCAAATGTATTGGGCTTAAAATTGAAAGCACTCTATTGGATGCACGGCGTGGAAGGATTTTTCCACGCCTTCATGGAACTCAATAACAATGCCTCATTGGCATTTGTCTTTTCACCAATGGTTACATCCAAATCAACAAAAATAGGAATATCCCATGCCGGTTCTCCCTTGGAGACTTGTGCTGCCGGCGCTATGCAACACGTGGCTTTCAGCGTAACCACCGACGAAGAACTAATAGAAATGCGCGATCGTATAAGGAGTCGAGGAGTACGTGTTTTAGGCCCTCTAGATCACGGTTTTTGCAAATCTATATACTTCGGCGGACCTGAGAATCTCGCTCTCGAAATATCGACCTCACAAACAGGCATAGACGAAACCGCTTGGATAGATCCAGAAGTAGTTCGATTGAATAACATAACAACAGAGGAACTCGAGCAATTCAAATATCCCGAACCTTTTGAAAATCAAAGTGGAGAACCAATCCCCCAACCACCCACCGGCTCTGGGATGCCGGAATATTCTAACATGTCTCCTGAATTTGCAGCAGCTTTTGATTTGCCGGACGATATCGTTACCCAACGAATGAGCGAAAATACCCCTCCTGTTAATCAAACAACGAGCATGTCTTAATAAAGCATTTTCCGCAGGCTGATTCATTAACATAGACTTTCAATAAAATAAGCAATAGGCACCTGATCACCATGATTGACTTTGGGCTCCTCCTCCCTTTTCGCAACCCCAAAAAATGGGAGCGTTCTTTCGCTGATATTTATTCCGAGCACATAGATGACGCTGTTTTTGCCGAAGATTTGGGTTATGACACTATTTGGACTACAGAACACCACTTCGCTGAAGATGGATGGTCGCCAAGCTTGCTTCCTATACTCGCAGCGATCGCCGCCAGAACAAAGACAATCCGGATCGGTACTTTCATAATTGTCTTACCGTTTCATCATCCAGTGCGCGTTGCAGAAGATGCCGCTACGGTTGATATCATTTCAAATGGTCGATTAGATTTAGGTCTAGGGCAAGGTTATTGGTTAAGTGAATTCGCTAGCTTTAATATCTCTCGAAAACAAAGAGTATCAAGACTGACCGAAGGTGTAGAGATTATTAGAAAATGCTTTACAGAAGAATCTTTTTCTTATACTGGAAAGCACTGGCAACTTAACAACATCGAACTAAGCCCACGCCCGATCCAGAAACCTGGACCTCCAATCTGGGTTGCGGCAATGGCGGAGAATTCTGTTCGACGCGTAGCTCGACTAGGCTATCATCTAGCTGGAAGCGGTGGAGCCGACCTGCAACAATTCTATGACGACGAACTAAAGACTTTAGGGCGAAAAATCAAAGATCATTCTGTCTCTCAACTGCGAGCCGTATATGTCGCTGAGACCAGAGAAAAGGCCTGGGACGACTGCGAACAACATCTACACTATATGATGTCCTTATACGACAAGAGATATAAAGAGGCCGACGACATGAAATGGGGCCAAGAGGTGATGTCTGCTCCTATCGTTCCTCCTATAGGAGAACTGCGACACGATAAAAACGTATCTTTTTTCCAAGCTCCTTTGATTATTGGCACTCCAGGGGACGCGATTTCAGAAATTGAACGCTACTTATCTGCAACCAGATGTTCCCATCTTTGCATGTGGATGCAAATGGCCGGCATGCCATCCGATAAAGTTCGAAGTTCTATGTCTCTTTTTGCCAAGGAAGTGATGCCCCATTTTAGAAATAACTGAAGCCAATTAAAAATCGTCCTCATCTTCCACTCGTAAGGCTTGAGACACTGAAAAGTTTCCGTACTGCCGAAGGCTTCAATCGAGGGTACCCTGTTGCCCCGGTGACCCCCCCGAAACTAGCAATATTTTCTCGTAAATTCATCGCAATTGTGGTGCGGAAATTTGGCACAGTATCACTTAATTCATTTTTCCCATTGCCATCTCCTCTACCATATACAATTGAAACCACTTTAAAGAGTCGGTCCGATCGATCAAAAATTAAAGACATAGCAATAGAATAAGTTTCCTCATCCACGAATAGTATTCTGCGACCAAAAGGATGCCCTTCCCATAACGGCTTGGCCTCCACCACAAAGCATTTCCTAAGCTGCCATCTATCAAGTGGTATGGTGCTTAACCGACCATGATATTGACTGATTTCGTTTTTTGAATTAGGAATTCTTAAAACCACCTTGCGACCCAAATAACGCCACTCGTTATCTAATACAAGACCGGAAAACCCTTCGAAATCATCAAGTGTCATTTCCGAACCTATCCAACTATCTGCTCTCTCCTTGGCAGATAAACGTCTGACTCTGCGTTCCGTTGGTAAATAAGAATTTACCTGATCCTCTATGTAGGGATCGACCGTCCTCTCAATAACAAACTTCATACCCGCGAGATCAAATGGGGACGTCATTTCGACAAATTCCTTATACAACAATTCGCCTCCGCCCTCTGTATCAAGTTGATGATTCGTCTGAGGATCCGTCACTAAATTCGAAAAGTATACTCGGTGATAGAACACGCCTACATGTCTGAAGACATGTCCTCCACCATGCATATTATCCAGCTTCTTGCCTGGCTTACCCTCCGAATCAGCTTTAATAAACGTTAGAATATTTTCGTTAGCTGCGCCGTGGTATTGCCACCTGTTTACCCTATTCCAAGCCACCATGAATCCGGATTCGCGCGAGGAACCGCTTCGTAAGATTTGATCAGTCGTAAAAGGTTGGCCAGCAGTGTGTCCCTTAAGCGCTCCATCACTCGCGATGCTAGCTACGCCGGAAAATTTTCGACTCACATCCTGGTATATCATAGGTGGTAAATAGCTTTCCGTTGACTCAATTTCCATCGACAATTCCGAAAAATTGAATTCGTCGACGTAGCCTGGTGGAATGTATCGAGATAGGTCATCCAAATGTTCCACACCATAGGAACCGGGCGCTAGACCATCCGTTGGTGCGCTGGAATGGGTTTCTAACCAATTCATGACGCTTTCTAGGTCCGTAGCAACAGCTTTCGCACCGTACCCTAACACAATTATAAAAACTATAGTTGACACTATATTAGTATCAGGCATCCCTCTTATTCGTTGCATATTAATTTGTTTTCCAAACTAGCTTTATACTAAACCAAGCAGTTTCCTGCCTATTTAACTTCGCCTACTTACCTCGAAAGATCGGCATAACGTGCTCTGCAAAAAGCCGATTCGAGTAAGTACTCTTCTTAGGATCGATACCTGCAAAATGAGTCGACAAAATAAAATCCGTACACTCATAATTATTACAAAAGAATTCTAGTTTCTCAGATATTGTTTTCGGTGACCCCACCAGCAACGCCGATTCGGCTAGCGAAGAATGTCGTATCTCTTCTGGAGTCTTGAACGGTAGTGGCTCAGTATCTCCTTCCACGTCACCCGCTTCGGCAAGCACTCGCTCATAATAGCCAAAGACATGTGCAAGATGATCTTGGGCATCTTCCCAAGCTTGATCATCTGAATCCGCGCAATAAACCATCCGTAATTGAGCAATTTTGAAATCGGTTGTCTTTTCGCCTAATGCCTCCAAAGTCTCTAGATAAAGTGGAGCCGGATCTGGACCAAGAGTAGTCATCAAGTTGGTCCGTAACTCCGCTGCGCGCTTTATCCCTTTTGGACCCCGAGCACCGACCCAAATCGGTGGATGAGGTTTTTGTACCGGCCTAGGCGATAATGTCATATTGTAAGTTTGTGTGAATTTGCCCTCAAAGGTCACATTTTCCTCAGAAAACAACCGACGCATTAGGTTTACACCCTCTGTCAATCTTGAGCCTCTTTCTTTCCGCTTTACTCCAAACGCATTAAATTCTTCATGTGTGTAGCCCTGCCCAACTCCGATATCGAAGCGACCATCGGATAAAATATCTGCCAATACGATGTCTTCAGCCGCCCGAACGGGATGAATAAGTGGCATGAGCAGAACAAAAGTTCCTATTCTAATGGTTTTCGTTACCGCAGCGATCGCGGCTGCCATAGATAATGACGCTGGGTTATAAGCATCTTCCGTAAAATGATGCTCCGTCAACCAAATATGATCGAAGCCTAGCTTCTCCGCCTCGACCATCTGGTCTAGCATAAGTCGATAAAACTTTGGTGGTTCGATATACCACCGAGTAGGATTTCTAAAGTCATACATCAAGCCGAAGCGCATACTAGACTTCCCTCTTTTAACCACTCTGCGATGAATTATAAATGACAGATTTCCTAATTCATCTAATCTAGTCCATGTTCCTAGATAAGACACCATTTTTACCCTTTGATAAGATTATTTTCCCTTTCAAATACCCTGATTCAAAAAACAATAAAATCATATGGATATCACCAAAAAGCATACCCTTGTAACCAAAAAAACTCCTAGTGTTGTAAGAAGGCGATCCGCCTACTAGAATGATTTATCGAGCTAGCATTTTATTTCTAGCCTGCTCAAAGGAGGACTTCGTGATGTTAGTCGGCGTACTCAAGGAAACTAAACGGGGCGAGTACCGCGTAAGCGTCACCGATACTAGTGTTGCAGATTTAATACGAGAAGGTATCGAAGTAATCGTCGAAACCGGCGCAGGCACGGGTGTTGGGATTGAAGATGTCCACTATTCAGATGCAGGCGCAACGATAGCAACCTCTGCCCAGGAGATTTTTGAGCGAGCTGAATTGATCGTAAAAGTGAAAGAACCCACCTTGACGGAGTGCTCCTTATTAAATTCTGATCAAACTATATTTTGCTACCTCCATCTCGCTGCGTTACCCGAACAAACGAAAGCCCTCTGTAACTCCGGGGCGACTGCTATAGGTTTTGAGACGGTAACTAGAGAAGATGGCAAACTACCGTTACTTATCCCGATGAGCAAAATAGCGGGCCGTGTAGGCGTGCAAAGCGCTACCTATTACCTTCAACGGCATCTGGGAGGGAGAGGTATCCTTCTAGGCGGGGAAGACGGAGAGAAAACAGGAAAGGTAGTAATAATAGGAGGAGGAACAGCTGGTGAAAGCGCAGCCAAAGCAGCTATCGGCATGGGAGCAAACGTCGTGGTTTTTGATAAATCCGACTCTAGAGTTAATATTTTGTCACGCCTATACGGAGACAAAATAAAATGTGTAAACCCTGACGATAAAACTTTTCATGAGCAAATTTGTGACGCAGAGATAATAGTCGGTTCTGTTCTGATTCCTGGAGCCTCTGCTCCGCGACTCATAGACCGACAAATGTTATCGTCGATCAAAAAAGGTGCGGTACTTGTCGATATAGCGATAGACCAGGGCGGATGTTTTGAAACTTCTCGACCGACAAGTCACGATGATCCGGTCTACGTAGTAGAAAATATTCTCCATTATTGCGTTGCAAACATACCAAGCGCGGTTCCTCTTACATCGACCCGATCTTTAAATCGAGCAATCCTACCTTACCTAAAACTTTTGGCTAAAGATGGGACAAAGCGTGTCGCCGAAATCGTCGATCATCCGTTGCATACGGGCATAAACGTACACAAGGGATCCATAACTTGTGCACCCGTCGCAGAGGCACTAAGACTGTGATAAAAAAATAAACAGCTAATCACCTATCTTTCTGAGGAATTTAAATGAAACCTGTTTGTTTAATAGTAGGCGCTGGGGCCGGCATAGGAGGACATGTCGGAAAACGGTTTGCAGAAGAAGGCTACCATACATGTCTATGTCGCAGAAGTAATGCCACTGGACTTGATAAAATCGTGAATGAGATAAAGGAATCCGGCGGAGAAGCGGAAGGCTTTATTTTAGATGCTACTCATAGTGAAACTATCGAGAATCTGGTGGAGCAAATAGAAAAAGAGATCGGTCCCGTAGACGTCGCAGTATATAATTTAGGAGCTCAGATTGGCGATAGGTCGTTAGCAGACATTAGCTACAAGCAATTCGAGCTAGGTTGGAGACTCGGAACATTCGGTCTATTCAGACTAGCTTCAAGCCTTTTTCCGAAAATGGTAGAACGCGGAAAAGGAGCAGTCCTGGTAACTTCGTCAACGGCAGCGGTACGAGGAAACGAGGGACAACACTCCCATGCTGCCGCTATGGGTGGAAGAAGGATGCTTTGCCAAACCTTAAACGCTGAATTTTCACCGAAGGGAATACATATAGCTCACGTGATAATCGACGGGGCTGTCGATGCACCGGATACATTGGGAAAAATGCTAGGCCCACAACAATTTCAAAAACTAAGGGAAACTCGTGGACTAGAAAAAGATGGCCTTCTGTTACCCGAAGAAATCGCGGACACCTACTTTCATATTGCCAATCAACATCGCTCTGCATGGACGCACGAGGTCGATCTGAGGTCATTTTCTGACAAACCATGGTGGAACCGGTAGAAGTAGTGGGGATTTAGTTACTTAGAAAAGCTTTTGTTAATCTATCCCGAGGTCATGTTCAGGATATACCTTGACTAGCCACGACGTATGGACAAGTATATTTGAAGGGCCTAAAAATTCTTGACTCAAGTGACTAGGAGGTGAGCACATGACTAAAGATGAGATTGATCTATGTTACTTATCCGCGACAGAAGCTATCGCAAAGTTTAAATCGCGCGAACTATCTCCCGTCGAGTTGTGTGAGGCGCTTATAAAGCGAAACGAGTCGACCGGTAAAAAATTAAACGCCACCACTTATACATTTTTCGATCGAGCGCTGAAAGAGGCCCGACGTGCTGAAACTGCCTATAAGAAAAGAAAAGGATCTCGACCTAAACCTTTGGATGGTATCTGTGTATCGATAAAAGATTTCCATGATGTTGAAAACGAAATTACAACGTATGGTTCAAAGGCTTTCGAATTCAACAAACCTGAAAAATCGGCTCCTACGGTTGAACGTTTGTTTAAAGCCGGAGCTATTATGCTTTCGAGATCAACTACGCCAGAATTTGCTCATTCGGGTATTACAAAAAGCCCTTTGTGGGGGATTACTAGGAATCCCTGGGGACTTAAATGTACGCCTGGCGGTTCCTCAGGCGGTGCCGCCGCCCTAATAGCAGCCGGGTTAACGACCATTGCTGATGGAACAGACGGCGGTGGTTCCTGCCGAATACCTGCCAGCTTTTCGGGTTGTGTTGGTTATAAGCCTCCGTTTGGTCGAAACCCGCTTGATACTGGACACCCTTTAGAAAATCTCCTGCATTACGGGCCCATAACGCGAAGCGTTTCCGATTCAGCTTTAATGCAAAACGTTATGTCTGGCCAACACGTTTCGGATATGTGCTCTCTACGGGAAAAACTGCGGATTCCTCTTGAGCCCGGGTCTGCGAAAGGCCTAAAAATAGCGTTTTCCATGAATTTAGGCTTTTTCGAAATCGCGGCAGACGTGCGGAAAAACACCCGAACGGCTGTGAGAACCCTAAAGGCAGCTGGGGCCATGGTTGACGAAGTCGATGTTGGATGGAACTGGGGAACTCTAGATACCTGGATGACACGATGGGAAGGAGCTTTTGGTGGGCTGATAGGAGATATCTTACCAAGATGGCACTATGAAATGACTCCATGGTGTGCCGAGATAGCTAAAAACGGGCTGAGACACTCTGCAGATCGGTTTTATAAAACTAACGCCGGTCGACAGGAACAATGGGAAACACTCGGACCAATTCTAGAGAAATATGACGCACTGATTTGTCCGACACTCGCTGTTTCTAGCTTGCCCGTCGAACATGATGATACCAGCAATAGCTTAAAAATAAATGGGAAAAAGATCGACAGCTATGTTGGCTGGGCGCTGACTTGGTGTTTTAACAATATGGCGTGGTGTCCAGTTATGAGCGTACCAAGCGGATTCGGTAATAACGGCATGCCAACCGGGTTACAGATCGTGGGCCGTACTTTCGACGATCAAACAGTTTTTAAAATCGCTCGCTCCATTGAAGTTGGTAAACCTTGGGCGAACAAAAGACCTAAAATCTAATCTCTGATAAGGAGCATCAAAGATGGCAATAGACTGCGGTATACTTTTCCCCTTTAGGAACCCCGATTTTACCAGAAGACCTTGGACGGAAATTTACAAAGACGATCTGGATCTTGCCGTTTATTCTGAAGAACTGGGATTTGACCATGTTTGGCTAACCGAACATCATTTTGTAGACGACGGCTACTCTCCCTCCCTTATGCCTATTGCTTGCGCTATCGCCGGCCGAACTTCAAAAATTCGCATTGGTACTTTTGTGGCTCTCCTGCCACTTCATGATACAGTGCGTTTTGCGGAAGATGTTGCTACTGCTGACGTGATTTCATCTGGTCGAATTGATTTGGGAGTCGGGCTTGGATACCGCGTCGCCGAGTTCGCAGGAATGGGTGTTTCGTCAAAAAAACGCGGCTCAAAATTTAACGAACAATTACCACTACTAAGGCAATTGCTAGATGGCGAATCGGTAACCTTGGAAGGTAAGTTTCACCACATTGAAGGGACGAAGATTGTTCCTCCTCCGGCTCAAACCCCAGTTCCTCTTTGGGTGGGTGCACGAGGAGATCGGGCGCTCGATCGGGCTGCCAACCTTGGCTGTCATCTAGCTGGCGTTTCAGCGGAGCACCGAATCAAATACCGCAAGGCGTTAGAAAAGCATGGGCGTAATCCTGACGAGTATAATGTGAGCCAAATGGTTCTCACCTACGTTTCGGATGACAAAACTACTGCCTGGAATGAAGCTGCCAAACCAGTAAACCACATGCTGCAACTTTATAAGGATTGGGCCGAGGAGGCTGGAGATAACAATAATGACGATCAAAGTTCTCGGGACATCCCCTCTCCAGAGGAGATGATGCAAGAGCAGACTTGTGATTTTTTTGGCGAACCAGCGTTTATAGGTACTGCAGATTTCGTATATGAAGGCCTCTCACAATTATTAGAACGTTCCCCCTGTACCCATCTTGTTATGATGGGCTCTCTACCCGGAGCTCCTCGGGAAGGCACCAAACGAAACCTTGAGCTATTAGCAAGAGACGTGATTCCCCGCCTCAAAGAGAATTAAATTTTGGACATAACGCTGTACGGCACTGGTACTACTCGCTCCAGTCGTTGCAGGTGGACTCTTCTGGAATTAGGCCTTAATTTCGCTTATGTAGACGACGCCTCGCTGATTGGGACAGATAAATTAGCTCTCATGCATCCACTAGGGAAACTGCCCGTAATCGTGATAGATGGGAACACCTATTTTGAATCCGCCGCTATATGCTCGCATTTGTGTGAACTGCACCCTGAAAAGAATTTGATCGCTAATCCCGGCACTCACGAACGTGGTCTACACAACCAATGGTGCTCTTTTGCTCTCGCCGAGATCGAAGCCTACCTATGGAGCTCCCTTAAGAATGAACAATTATATCCTGAGGCGAAAAGAGTAACAGAAATAGTACCGAATAATACCGATGAGATAAGGAAGGGTTTACAAGCCATTGAGTCGGCTTTAGAAAACTCGGACTATCTTACGGGACGTCATTTCTCGGTAACGGATATCGTGGTCGGATTTACCGTTAATTGGGCAAAAAATGCTGGTCACTTGCAAAGGTTCCCAAACTTGTCAAAGTATTTGGACAAACTACATAGCCGCACACTCTGTACTTTTAGGATTTCTTGACAAATGTTTTTCGATATTCGTATGGATGGAGATCCATACCAACATCTACATTTCTTGCCAAAATTAGCCGAATTATTTAAACCGACTAGATCAAAGATGCGCTTGATGCGCAGCGTCTGGCTCTCAAACGAGACTAACTCAAATCGAACGCACTATATTTGTCGGATGCAACCTTGCTACATCGTTCCTGAAAGGTAGGAACCCCCCCTATATAGTTTAAAAACTGACGTTTTTTACCTGGGATATTAGAACCCATAAACCAAGACTGAACGTCGGTAAAGAGAGTTTCCTCAGCCCCCTCTAGTACATGCGCAGTCCATTCTGACTCCGCCTCAGTTCTTGCATCAATCTTTGAATATCCGTTCGTTAAGATGTATTCGATGCAATCCGTAATCCATTCGACGTTATATTCTAAACAACGTGGTACGTTACAAAAACTAGCGGCATTGTGAGGCCCTCCGGATATAAACATGTTAGGGAAACCAACAGTTGTTAGACCTAGAAAAGTTCTTGGTCCATTTCTCCACTTCTCTTTTAACGACAAATTGTCGCACCCTCGAATGTCTATTTTATTCATAGCTCCAGTAACCGCATCGAAACCAGTCGCAAAAATAATTAAGTCGAATTCATATTCTACTAAAGATGTCCGAATTCCTTTTTCAGTAAATTCTTCGATGGCCGTTTTCTTCAGATCTACAAGTTGCACATTTTCTCTGTTGTAGGATTTGTAGTAGCCACTTTCCAGTGGGACCCGTTTGCTTCCAAAAGGATGATCGGTCGGAGTTAGCAAATCCGCAATGTTGGGATCCTCCACTTCCGCCTGGATTTTTGCACGAACAAATTTCGCAGCCAACTCATTTGCCTTATTGTCTACCATAATGTCATTGAAGTTTCCTAGCCAAAACCCGAAACCCTGTTCTTCCCACTTTTTTTCAAAAAAAAGAGTGCGTTCCTGTTCGGACACATCGAAAATAGAACGTTTATCAAAATCATGGATAAATCCGCCAGCAGAGGTTTTACATTTTTCAAAAATTTCTTCATACCTAGATCTGATTTCGATCTGTTCTTCTGGTTTAATAGGACGATTACGCAACGGTTTACAATAATTAGCAGTGCGCTGAAAAACGCTAAGACTACCAACGTTCTTAGATATCTCTGTAATAAGTTGAACTGCCGTCGCTCCGGTACCAATGACAGCTACTTTTTTTTCGCTGAGATCGATCGAGTCTGAAGGCCAATTAGAAGTATGCCAACTAAGCCCCTTATAGCGCTCCCGACCAGGAAAATTCGGTGTATAAGGCTCGGAAAGGACACCGGTTGCGAAAATTAGAAACCTAGCTGACGCTTCACCACCATCATGAGTTCTGATATACCAGATATTCTCTCGTTCGTCATAACTACATGTCTGAACGCGAGAATTAAAAACTATGTGTTGTCTTAGATCAAATTTGTCTGCTACGAAATTCAAATATTCCAAGGTTTCCGCTTGTCCAGCAAAGTGTTCGCTCCATTCCCATTCCTCTAGGAGCTCTTTCGACCACGAATATCCGTAGCTATAACTCTCTGAGTCAAACCTCGCTCCCGGATACCGATTCCAAAACCAAGTGCCGCCCAAATCAGCACCCGCTTCAAAAACTCTAAACCTTCTCCCCATTTGCTGTAACCGTTGAATTAGATACAAGCCGGCCATTCCCGCCCCAATAATAATCGCGTCCATACAAGCACTGTTGTCTTCCTGTCGTTCAGTATCCATCAAAAATCCTTACGAGGTGATAAATTTAACCGCCGAACATAAATCAAAAATCAAAGTTTAAATTATTCAACTATCAAGGGGTTATACTTACACTTTTAGATCGGTTAGTAAAAGAAACTTGATAGTAAATCCTTGAAAGCGGCGTAAGATACCATGGAACATTTCGATAAGACAAAATACATTTCATTGCAAACAAAAAAGCGAGATGGCAGAACTGTGAACACTCCTCTTTGGTGCGTAACTCGGCCAGAAGATATTGGCCAAAGAATCATTTATGCTTTTACAAATAAGAATTCGGGTAAGGTAAAACGAATCCAGATAAACTCATCCGCAAAAATTTCTAAATGTTCAGTAACAGGGAGAGTTCAATCTAAATGGCTTGATACGGAAGTTACAACTTCTTTCGACCAAGAAACCATGCGACAGATTGTCTCCAAAATGTATCGTAAGTATTCATGGCAAATGCTTTTAGTAGACATTCTTGCTAGACTTTCCGGCCGGCGATCCAGTTGGATTGTTTTAAAAATCGCTTATTGAAAATATTGAGATGTAACCCATGTTCGAAATCGATGTTTACCTAGATATAAAGAGTCCTCATTCCTATCTGATGATGAAACCAACTTTACAACTCGAAAAAGATTACTCCTGTAAGATTAACTTCAAACCCTATGACCTAAGTTATGTGGAAATAAATGTCACGACTGACCATGACCCTGAAAACCCTGTAAGAAAACCTCGAGATGCGACTCAAGATCGAAGAGCCAAGATGTATTACACAGTCGCCAGGGTTTACGCAAAGGCTATGGGATTAAAGTTACGGGGACCTGAAATTCTGCTCACCGCACAAAAAGCTAACATGGGGATCTCGTGGGCTTCAAAATATGGAAAGGCTGCGGAGTATCTAATGGAAGTATATAGCGCTGGCTGGCCAAATGGTTGGAGAGATTATGACATGAATAACATTGAAAATCTGAAAAAGAGCATGCTCTCCGCTGGTCTTGATGCAAATGATATTCGCTCATTCGAACAGTACACAAAAGGCGAAGGACCTTCTGAACTTGGCAACTTCCGACAAGAAGCCGAAGAAACTGGTGCCGTAGGTGTGCCCCACCTAGTATTTCCCTACAAGGACAAAAGGGTCGGTATGTTTGGTAGAGAACACCTAGGCTTAATTCGTCACACCCTGCACGAACTCGGCCTAGCTAGAAGCTCAAAGGTTGAGTGGAAAGTGTCTCATTATTGGTTTGACACCGAATAGACTTCGTAGGCATTAACCTCTAAATTTACTTAGATATTGAAGAAATTTAAATACTATTTTTTCGGTGTGGTTCGACCGAACCGGCAGAGGGGGATCTGATAGTTTCAGAACTTGCTTACCCAGATTATCTCCAGTAAAAATCCGCTTCAAAGTCGAAGGAATATTATCAAACCCGTGTTGCAAATCTATTTCTTGGACAATACTTCCTTTTTCCACCCAGTAGGTTAGTTTCAGCAAGCCTTCCACGGCTCTATCCAGATAATCCAGTATGATAAAGCCTTCCGCATTAGCCCTATTTATAATCAAGGATAGATAATTTTTGAGACCGTAAAACTCGTGGCCCTCGTTGTTATACTGCGAAATAGCCCCACACAACACTATGCGAGCATTTTGTTTTATCTGTAGTAGTACCTCGTCAGTGATAGAGCCGCCAACATTATCAAAATAGACATCAATCCCCTCCGGACAAATGCGAGTTAGTTCCTCGCCGACATCTTGACTTTTATAATCGATCGCAGCATCAAAATTAGCCTTTTTTAGGAGCCATTCTCTTTTTCTTTCTCCGCCCGCTATGCCAACCACCCTACAACCCTTTAATTTCGCGATTTGTCCGGCGATAGAGCCTGTAGCTCCAGCAGCCCCGCTTATCAACACCGTCTCTCCTCGTTTAGGCTTACCGATTTCGAGCAATCCGAAATAAGCCGTCAAACCTGTCAACGACAAAGCCAAAACTAAAGTTGGATCGAGGTGGCCTGGAATCCGAGTAACAGGAACGAACTCCGGTTTATCTGGCTCAAAAACCACATACTCTTGCCATCCGCAAAAAGAATTTACGATATCGCCAGGTTTAAATTTTGGGTGTCGGGACTCTATTATTTGCGCGATGCCTCCTGCTCTCATAGGTTCACCCAATTTGGCAGCCGGAATATAAGTATCCATTGACATCCAAGCTCTTTGAGTAGGATCAAAGGACAAAAGCAATACTTTCCCCAGTATTTGTCCTCGTTCAAGAGATGGAATAGCTATTTCCCGCTGTTCGAATTGGTCTGACGCGACCAAACCATCCGGCCGAGCTGATAGTAGCCACTGTCTGTTCACACCATTATGCATCTTCAGACTCAGTATTTTTAAATTTTGTCGAAATTAGATAACCCTACTTTCTTTCTAACGGAAGTTCCGTTCGTTGAACGATTGGCTTCAAAGCAAAACTAGTCTGTATATTAGCAATACTTTCAATTTTCGTTAACTTATCAACTAAAAATTTTTCGTATTCTTCCAAATCTCTGGTCACCACCCTAAGCAGGTAATCGGAAGTCCCCGTCATCAAATAGCATTCCATAACTTCTGAATAACTTGATACTTTCGATTGAAACGACTGAAGAGCCGTTTTTTCTTGGCTTCTGAGGGAAACGTTAACAAAAGCGCTAATTAAAAACCCCATGGCTTTGGCATCAACAATAGCAACGTATTTTTTAATTACGTTCGTTCCCTCTAAAACCTTCACCCGCCGATGACAAGGAGAGGGGGACAAGCCAACTTCTTCTGCTAATTCCAAATTCGATATTCGTCCCTGCTTTTGAAGGCAGTGGAGAATTTTATAGTCTAACTTATCCATTTTATAAGAAGGCATCATATTAGTTTAATATTTTATAAATTGTTATATTTTTAGAATTATTGTGCTTTTAATATACCTAAAACAACATAATTAGCAATCCTGAAGGTGGCTTTTTTGATATTGTTATCCAATCCGACAGCTAGTTTCACTGGGTAGAAAAATGATCGAACTTTCAAAAAAACAGGGGATTGTTGACATAGAAATCATCGAGGACTGGAAACATTCCATGGATGAAATTCTTGAAACCTATGGCGAAGATGGCGTCCGGACAATTATCACCCTCCTTCACGAGCAAGCCCGCCTTAACGGCATAATAACGTTACCCGATACCCTTAATACACCTTACTTAAATTCAATCACTGTGGAAGAGCAGCCTCGTTATCCAGGGGACCTAGAGCTAGAAAAACGGATCGAGAATATCATTCGCTGGAATGCAATGGCTATGGTTTTAAGAGGAGTCGACAATGGAAGTGGAGTCGGTGGACATATCGCCACTTACGCCTCCGCTAGCACCATGTTAGAAGTGGGTTTTAACCATTTTTTCCGGGGACAATCCGAAGATTATGATGGTGATCTTATAATTCCCCAACCTCATGCAGCTCCAGGAATATATGCGCGTGCGTTCTTAGAAGGACGTCTTACACAAAAAGAAGTGAGGAATTTCAGACGGGAGTTGCAACCTGAAGGCGGGCTAAGCGCCTATCCTCATCCTTACTCCATGCCTAATTTCTGGCAGGTGCCGTGCGCCTCAATGGGGTTATCCACACCGACAGCGATATATCAAGCTCGTTTTTCTAAATATCTTGAGAGTCGGAACTTAAAAAAACGAAAGGGTGGAAGAGTCTGGTGTTTTATCGGAGACGGGGAAGCCGATGAGCCAGAAGTCCTTGGAACTATCGGCGTCGCTTCTAGGGAAAAACTAGATAATCTAGTGATCGTCATCAATTGCAACCT
>CAZXQY010000040.1:0-22592 GCA_964642505.1 uncultured Gammaproteobacteria bacterium
GTCGACACAGTTGGTAGAGTTGAAATAGTATTCTTGGTCGCATCAGTGGTCGAAGGCGAAACCACAACCTATTTTGTAAAACGCGGTGATAAGAAAGGGGTTTACAAGGTGCCTACCTATCAAATTAAAAAATTGATTGATGCAAAATTGGAGGATTTTCTGTTGGATGGGGTGGTCGAAAAAGCAACCAGTGAAGGGTAGTTTTACTATATTTCAGACTGGGTTATTTAGTCGAGCTACGTGACAAATGGTGCCCAGGAGAGGACTTGAACCTCCACGGGGTTGCCCCCACTGGCACCTGAAGCCAGCGCGTCTACCAATTCCGCCACCTCGGCAAGAGGCACCGCGAGACTAACCGCTATTATTAATTCAGTCAAATTGGAAAGAGAATCAAAATTCATGTCGAAAAGCAAGAAGAGCGGTAGAAGAAGGTCGCCAAGATTGCCCACAACACGTCAGATTATGAAAGCCCTAGAGGAGGAGGGATCGGTTTGTGACTTAGCGAAAATTGTAAAAAAACTCGCTTTATCAGAAAGATCGCAGCGAAAGTCGCTCAAAAGTAAATTGGACTCACTAGAAAAGAACGGTCTGATTCAAATGGAAGGGAGCCGCCTTTTTTTGGTAAAAAATAATGGAGAGCTAGTCGTAGGAGTGGTCTCTTCTCATCCCAGAGGATTCGCTTTTTTAATACCGGATAAAGGCGAAGGCGATACATTTTTACCTCCCCGAGAGGCAAAAAAAGTGCTTGATGGCGATAAAATACTTGTACGTCTAGTAACCAACAAAAGTAAGAACAGAATATATGGGCGAGTGATTAAAGTTATAGAACCTCGTCGCAATGTGGTCGTTGGAAGATATATTGAGAATTTCTCTAGGCCAATGCTGGAGCCAGTAGGTTCATCGTTGAAGTTTCCAATACGTCTTCATTTAAACAACAATTCGCCGCAGGTAGGCGAATTAGTTTCGGCAGAATTAGTAAGAACTTCTAAAGGGACGATATCCTCTGTTGCGACAATCCAAGAAGTTATAGGAGTTTTGTCCGATAAGGAGATGCCTTTTAAGATGTCAATAGTCAATCATTCTATACCTGTTAAGTGGAGCGAACAGGTTTTACGGGAGGTACGACAGGTACCGTCGGTCGTGAAGCCGAATATCGGCGCAAGGCGAACCAATATGCGAGAATATCCGTTCGTTACTATCGATGGAATTGACGCAAAAGATTTTGACGATGCTGTTTATGCGGAGAGAGTTTCTGAAGGTTTTTCTCTTTACGTAGCAATCGCTGATGTGTCGGCATATGTTGGTAGTGGTGGGGCTATAGATCAAGAAGCGTTTGAGAGAGGAAATTCGGTTTACTTTTCTCAAACCGTGGTGCCCATGCTTCCGGAGGCGCTATCTAACAATATATGTTCTTTGATTCCGAATGAGGATAGATTAGCCCTGGTAGCCCAGTTAGAAATAAACGAAGACGGTGAGCTGCAGAATTATAAATTTTTTGAGGCAGTGATTAATTCGAAAGAGCGGCTAAGCTATGATCAAGTGCAGTGTTTTTTTGATGGAAATCATGCCGATAAAAATTTATCTTTCTCCGTTTCGAAAAACTTAACTATCTTGAAAAAAGTATACCAATCGCTCCGGCATGCTCGGGAAGATCGATTCGCTCTCGAGGTCGACAGTGCGGAGAATTTTTATCGATTTAATGGACAAGGTAGAATCGAAGAAATTACATCGGAAGAAAGATCGGAATCACAAAAGGTGATAGAAGAATGCATGATTATAGCTAACGTTGCAGCCGCCAAATTCTGCGAATCTGAAATCATCCCTTATCGGACTCATCCTAAACCAGATACGGATAAATTAGAAAAATTAAGAGAGGAGGCGAAAAAAATCGGAGTGACTACAGAAGAAGATCTCAACAATCCGGCCCAGTTGTGTAACAGTGCGTTACGGAGAGCTCGGGGTCGTGAAGATAGAATTTTGATAGAGGCGATGGTAATGCGAAGTCAAAAGCTTGCATCATATTCAGCCTCTGAGAAGGAGCACTTTGGACTCGCTTTATTTGAGTACACTCATTTCACTTCTCCTATTAGACGATATTCGGACCTGATGGTACATAGAGCGATCAAGAAAAAAATAGGGAAAGGCCCAGGATTAAATGGTCGAGTTAATATAGAAACTGTGTCGCTTCAATGCTCTCGATGTGAGAGGCGAGCAGAAGATGCAACTCGCGAGGAATTAAGTTACCTAAAATGTGAGTTTATGGAAAGAAGGATTGGTGCAAATTATTCTGCAATTGTTACGGGAATTGTAGATTTCGGAGCCTTTGTACAAATCCTGTCAAACTCTATAGACGGTTTCTTACCTTTGGATAGACAATTTTCGACTAACAACCAGGGGAAACACTCAAGTGGAGGACTTTTTTTAGGGCAATCGATTACGGTTGTTGTTGACAGAGTCGATATGACGGAGCGTAGGGTTTATTTCAATACTACGCATGGAGAATCGGGACCACAGAAAGGTAAAAGGTAATGAAAGGCGATTTAGTGGTCGGAGGTTGGCATTCAGTAGCGATGTCCTTAAAAAAAAGGCCTGATCTTTGTAAAGAAATGTGGTTGTTATCTGGAGAAGCTACTGGGACATTCAAAGGACTCAAAACTACCATTGAGTCCGCGGGTATAAAACCTCAGTTTGTAGATCGTAATACCCTTAGAAAAATATATGGCAGCGATTCGCATCATGGCGTCGTACTTAGGCGAGGATTACCTCAAATAAAGAAGATTAAAGAGTGGTTAGAGTGTTTAAAGAGTACTGTAAATAAAGTTCCTCTCGTTCTTGTTCTAGATAG
This sequence comes from uncultured Gammaproteobacteria bacterium, assembly GCA_964642505.1. Classification (GTDB taxonomy): domain Bacteria; phylum Pseudomonadota; class Gammaproteobacteria; genus TMED69. The sequence goes on from CAZXQY010000040.1 coordinate 2,846, forward strand.
GGTTCAAGACCCTCGAAATTTTGGCGCTTGTTTGAGAGTAGCGGCCTGTGCCGGTGTCGATGCCGTGGTATATCCTAATAGTAATAGTGCGAGTATTACGAACGTTGTTGCTCAAGCTGCAAGCGGTGCCATCGACCTTGTCACGTTGATAAGAGTGTCAAATTTGGCTTCCGCCTTACGCCAACTATCGGGAGCTGGCATATGGCTTGTTGGAAGTGCGGAGGAGGGGAATCATGACTTATATGAAGTAGATTTTTGTTTGCCTACGGCCATTATTGTGGGGAATGAAGGTTTCGGTATGAGAGGCCTGACAAAAAGTCTGTGTGATATGACTGTCTGCCTTCCTACAAAAACCTCCCTGTCTTCTTTAAATGTTTCGAGCGCTGCAGCAGTGATTATCTATGAAGCACTTCGCCAACGAACCGTGAAATGACTCTATTTAAAAGAAATTAGATAAGATTTCGTCCCGGACGTAAGGAAAGTCGAAAAACTTTTGCAAAATTGTACTCTTTAAAATAGAATCTTTTTCCTTATAAACAAACACTCCTTGCTTTACTGCGGCCGATCGCGGGAAGCTTGAAACCGAAAGGAGAAGATATGAGACATTATGAAATTGTTGTCTTGGTCCACCCCGATCAAAGTGATCAGGCTGCTGCGATGGCTGAGCGTTATAAATCAATGATAGAATCCTCGGGTGGTTCAATTCACCGACTAGAGGATTGGGGAAGGCGACTTTTGGCCTACCCTATTGACAAAATACATAAGGCCCACTATTTCCTTATGAATATAGAGTGTGGAAAGGAAACGCTAGAAGAACTAACTAGCGCGTTTAGGTTTAACGACGCGGTAATGAGACATCTAGTAGTTAAGCGAAATGCTACAATCAGTGAGCCATCCGTGATTTTTCAAAGTAAAGAGGATCAGCCAGCAAAAGAAGGCAGTCATTTTGAAAAGGCCAGTGAGCCCATACAAGATCGTGAGGAGGAGACAGGGTCTGCAGTAGTTCTCACTGCGAATGAAGAAGGGACCGAGGCTAGCGATATCGTCGAACAAGAGGAAAATAATAATGGCTAAATTTCAAAGACGTCGACGGTATTGTAAGTTCACTGCGGAAGGTATTAGTGAAATCGACTATAAAGATCTTGCTCTGCTTAAAGGTTCGATTACTGAGAGTGGTAAGATAGTGCCAAGCAGAATTTCGGGAACGAAACCACATTTCCAGAGGCAGCTCTCGGTTGCGATAAAAAGAGCTCGATTTCTTGCTCTTTTACCTTATTGTGACGGACACTGATTTGGTTGTACGGTACCCGGTCAAAGTTACTTTTAGGTTAATTTGATGGACCGAGTCGCTCGACTCGCAATGGGAAGTCTATCCGGCGCAGTTCTTTCTTCGTTGGCCTTTTTTATTTTAGGATTGTTTTTCAGTCCTTTTCTGATAATAAGCGCTGCACTAATAACTTTAGTGTCTTTGCGACATGGTCCTTTGAACGGTCTGAAAGTAGTGTTTTACGCTACGGCACTCTATTTTTTTATTTCGCTTTTGATTTTTAAGAATGGTTTTTCTGGGATTTTCTTGCCTGTCCTTGTTTGGTTACCAATGCTCGTTTTGTCTGCTCCTCTCAGACGAGGCCAAAGTTATGAGATGAGTTTGATATTGTGTGGAGTTTTTATTTTTTTGTATGCGTGCCTATTACGAATAGCGGTTGGGGACGTTGAAATGTTTTGGATGAATAAAATGCAGACTGTATTAGATGTTTTATCCCAGCAATCAGAGTTTCAATTTTCAGAAGATCAGCTTAAATACCTCAGTAGTCAAATCCATATTTGGTGGCTTATCTTGTTGCAGAGTTGCATGGTTGGTACCTTGCTTTTGGCGCGGTCTTGGCAATCAAAATTGTATTATCCTGGCGGATTTGGAGAAGAATTTCGTAGGATTCGGCTTTCAAGAGGATGGGTTGTCATTTTGTTCTTTGTAATTATGGTAGCTTTTTTAGTTCGCTCCAGTGGAACAGGATTTTCTGTTTTCGGGGATCTTCTAGCTATTTTGCTGGTGTTTTTTGCTTTACAAGGCCTAGCGGTCGTTCACCACCGAAGTAAGACATTAGAATTATCCATCGCCTGGCTCGTGGGCCTGTATTTATTTTTATTCTTAGTTCCTCAAATTACGGGATTAACCTTAGGAATCACCGGAATAGCTGATTCTATTGCGGATTTTCGACGTCTTAGGGATAGCTAATCTGGCTGCCTGGGTTTAGAAATAAACCATGGTGATCCCTATTTGTGATAAACTTCATGTAGAATATTCCTTAATTAGAGTCAAGTTGATGGAGCTGAGCATGGACGTTATTTTATTAGAAAAAATAGGTGGGCTCGGAGAGCTTGGAGATAATGTAACTGTCCGTCCAGGGTATGGGAGGAACTATCTTTTACCAAAAGGTAAAGCTGTGATTGCTAACGCAGAAAATTTAAAAAAGGTAGAGGATAAACGGATCGAGTTAGAAAAAGAGCAAAATGAATCTTTAGAAGCGGCAAAGGTTCGAGCGGACGCCGTTCAGAAATTGGATCTGGTAATTCTTGCGAGAGTCAGTGAAGAAAATAAACTTTACGGATCCGTAGGAACGCAAGACATATCAGAAGCTATTTTGAAAGGTGGAGTAAGCGTTGAGAAAAAAGAAATTATATTGCCGAATGGACCCATTCGAGAGTCAGGCTCCCATGAGGTGGATATACGTCTGCATGCGGATGTGAAATTCAAAGTGGCGTTGACTATAAGTCAAGAAGAGTCTGCCGAGACTTAGCCTCCCTGTACACACCTGATTCGTTAATAAAATCTACATAAAATAGTAATAGTGTGGCTGAAGAAGATGATCTAAAGATCCCTCCTCATTCTATTGATGCGGAACGTGCCGTACTGGGAGGGCTCATGCTCCAAAATGAAAAGTGGGAGGTTGTTTCAGAGCTTTTAGATTCGACTGATTTCTATAGAAGGAGTCATGTTAAAATTTACTCAGCTATTGAGAATCTTTCTGCTAAAAATGACCCTTATGACGTTGTAACGGTAGGCGAATGGTTAGAAAGTAGGCGAGGGTTAGAAGATGTAGGTGGAATGGGATATCTTTCCACATTGATAGAAAACACACCGAGTGCTGCGAATATTCTAGCATATGCTAAAGTTGTTCGTGAAAAATCTGTTTTAAGAGAGTTGATTAATGCCGCGAGCTCAATTACAGAAAGCGCTTTCCGTACAGAAGGCCGTTCCCAGGAAGACTTACTTGGAGAAGCGGAGTCTCTGGTATTTAAGATAGCTGAACGGGAGGGGAGAGGACAAAAAACGTACGAGGAGATGAAAAACCTATTAGATACCGCGCTCCATCGAGTCCAAGACCTTTATAAAAGAGGCGGAAAACCGACGGGTATCCAAACTGGTTTTTATGACCTTGATAAAATAATCACTGGTCTGCAACCGTCTGATTTGGTGATCGTGGCTGGACGACCTTCTCACGGCAAGACGGCTTTTGCCATGAATATTGCCCGATACGCCGCAATCAAACAAAATGTCCCAGTGGTATTTTTTAGTATGGAAATGCCGAAAGAACAAATCGCAATGAGGATGCTATCGTCGCTTGCTGCAGTTGACCAAAGGAATATAAGTACCGGTAAAGTCGCAGCCGAAGATTGGCCGAGACTCACAAGCGCGGTGACTTTGTTAGACCAAGATATAAAAATGTTTATTGACGATACTCCTGCTCTCAACCCTAATGAAATTCGGTCCAGATGTAGAAGGCTAAAGAGAGACCACGACTTAGGTTTGGTAGTAGTAGATTATTTACAGTTAATGCAAGTATCTCGAGCGACTGAAAACCGCGCTACCGAAATCGCAGAAATATCTCGTGGATTGAAGGCCTTGGCTCGAGAGATCGGCTGCCCTATTGTCGCACTTTCCCAGTTGAATAGAAGTTTGGAACAACGCCAAGATAAAACACCTATGATGTCAGATCTTCGAGAATCCGGTGCTATCGAACAAGACGCGGATTTGATAATGTTTGTCTACCGTGAGGATGTCTATCGTAAGGACGCAGATAAACAGGGTGACGCAGAGATCATCGTGGGGAAACATAGGAATGGACCTATGGGAAGGGTGGAGCTTTCATTTGTAGGAGAGTACACAGATTTTCAGAATCCGGCGCCAAAGTTTCGAGAAGGTGAAGTTGAATGAGTCGCCCTGCCAGGGTGATTATCGATATAGAAGCAGCGAAGTATAATCTTTCGGTGGTGCAAAAAATGGCACCGAGTTCAAAAATTCTGGCAGTTATTAAAGCTGACGCTTATGGTCACGGGCTTGTTCAAATGGCGCACGGATTCGAAGAAGCTGATGCTTTCGGCGTCGTTTCGACCGAGGAAGCGATTGATTTAAGGGAGTCAGGAATAATTCATCCTGTAGTTTTGCTGGAGGGTTTCTTTGAAGAAAGTGAGTTAGATATTATCGGTAAATATCGACTTGAATCTGTGGTTCACAATAGAGAGCAAATAGGGATTCTTAAGAAAAGTAAGATAAAAAGATTGCCTGTCTGGTTGAAGGTAAATACAGGTATGAATCGCTTAGGATTCGATATAAAGGAGCTTAAAACTGTTTACGACGAATTAAAGTCGATTTCTCACCCACTTAGATTGATGAGTCATTTAGCTAACGCGAACCTGTGGGGCGATCCTGGTGTTGAGTTACAAATCAAGGAATTTCATGATGCGACTTCGGGTTACACGGAAGAACGGACCCTGGCAAACTCAGGGGGCGTTCTTGGCTGGCCTTCGTGCCACGACGAATGGGTCAGGCCAGGATTGATGCTCTATGGCGTGTCGCCCTTTGTTGGAATCGACGGTGAGAGTTTAGGTGTTAAACCTGTAATGAGGGTACTGTCCAAATTAATTACTGTACGTCGCTTAAAAGCTGGAGAGAAGGTGGGGTACGGAAGCGAATTTATTTGTCCAGAGGAAATGACGGTTGGTGTTGCGGCTTATGGTTATGGGGACGGTTATCCAAGAAAAATAAGGGCAGGCTCGCCCGTTTTGGTGAATAACTGCCGCGCTAGGATAATAAGCTCTTCGATGGATATGACTATGCTAGATTTAAGAGGTGTAGAGAGTCCCAATTTCGGAGATGACGTGACCTTCTGGGGACCTGGCTTGCCGGTTGAAACGGTATCAAAGGCACTTGACACTATTCCCTATGAACTGCTTTGTGGGGTACGCAGACGGTCTAGGCACAAGGAATTATTAGTGTAATGGTAGCTAAGAGACAGTTTGTTTGCTCGGATTGTGAGGCATTTCATAACAAATGGGTAGGTCAATGCGTGGAATGTGAGGGCTGGAATACCCTAGTGGAGGTATCTTCGGTATCGGGTATTTTAAAATCGAAGAATGCTAGTTTCTTGAATAAAATGTCGGGATCGATAAACCTCTCCGAAGTGTCTGTGGAGAAACTGGAGAGGATAAATACAGGCATTGGAGAGTTTAATCGGGTCTTAGGTGGTGGATTGGTTCCGGGCTCTGTAGTGTTACTAGGAGGTGATCCTGGAATAGGAAAGACAACTTTGCTAATGCAGAGTATCGGTCTCTTGAGTGAGCAGCAAAATCTTAAAACCATCTATATATCCGGAGAAGAATCTCCTAGTCAGATTAGAGTAAGAGCAGAACGATTAGAGCTGAATGGATTAGAATTCAAAGTTATGGCTGAAACTTCTGTTGATTTGATTTTAGTTGAGTTAGAACGTTTGAAGCCAAACGTTATTGTAATTGATTCCATACAAACGATGATAAATGAGCATTCGCAATCTTCCTCAGGATCTGTCAGTCAGGTAAAAGAGAGTGCATCTAGATTTGTGAAGGTTGCGAAGCAAAATAATATAGCAATTTTTCTCGTAGGTCATGTGACTAAGGAAGGGTCGATAGCCGGACCTAGAGTGCTCGAACACATGGTGGATGTGACGCTCTATTTTGAAGGACATCAGGATGGGCGATACCGAATTGTTAGAGCCATTAAGAATAGATTCGGTGCTGTCAACGAGATAGGCGTTTTTTTCATGACTGATGGAGGACTACGCGAAATTACTAATCCGAGTTCCATTCTTCTTTCCCGGCATGAGGAGCCGGTAAGCGGTAGTGTCGTGGCGGTAACGATCGAAGGAAGTCGACCGATCTTAGTTGAAGTACAGGCATTAGTTGATAAGAGCCCATCTGGGACTCCTAAACGCCTAACGGTAGGCGTAGAACAAAATCGTGTGGCGATGCTGACAGCTGTCCTTAGCCGTCACGGTGGTGTTTCGAGTAGCGGTTATGACGTTTTTGCTAATATTGTAGGCGGTATGCGTGTGACGGAAACTGGTGTGGATTTACCAATTTTATTATCGGTCTTGTCTAGTCTTACAGACAAACCGTTCCCTTCTGACACGATCTGTTTCGGAGAGATCGGGCTCGCAGGGGAAGTGAGGCCGGTTAATGGCGGTGTGGCCAGACTGAAAGAGGCCTATAAGCAAGGGTTTAGGAAGGCCATTGTGCCTAGAGGTAACGCCCCCAAATCATCTCCGGATGGGATGGAAATTGTGGCAGTTCGTCGACTGTCAGAGGCACTGAGTTTGGTCTATTGATACGGTGTTGCTTCTTTTGAGCTAGAACTTCTGTCATCTTTGCTTAATCTGGCAATCTTAACAGTCCTTTGTAAAGTTTTCACGATTTCCACTTTCATTCCGTTAATTATAAAGGTGGTTCCCACATCAGGAATATCCTCCATCGTTTCTGTTATTAGACCATTGAGTGTCTTTGGGCCGTCTGTTGGCAACCCAAATTGGAAAACGCGATTGATCTCTCTTATGTTAGCAGTACCATCTACCAGAAAAGTTCCGTCATCTTGCGGGAAAACGTCCTGAGTGGTTAGTTGGGAATCGCTAGAAAGATCTCCTAGAATTTCCTCTAATAAGTCTTCAAGTGTTACCAATCCCTCAATATCACCGTACTCGTTGACCACAAAGGCCATTCGTTCACGTTTCGATTGAAAGTTCATCAGCTGGACATACAAGTCTGCTGTTAGTGGTACGAAATATCCGTCTGATATCAGGGATTTTAGATCCTCTAAAGAGAATTCGTCTCTTGCCAATAAAAATTGGCGTACTTTTCTCATGTGCAGTACTCCTTCAATATTATCCACGCTTCCGGAATAACAAGGAACTCTGCTATATCGACATGATATTAATTGATCCACAATTTCGATCCATTCGGCATTTAAATCGATTCCATAAATTTCAGGGCGAGGAATCATTATGTCTTCAATTGTTACCTGTTCGAGATCTAGGATTCCGAAGAGCATGTCTCTGTGTTTTCGAGAGATCCTCGACCCGGCCTCCTCTACCACCGTCCTGATTTCGCTAGTATTTAAAGTGTCGGTAGTGCGTTCGAGGCTGTTTACTCCGAGCAATCTAATAATTCGATTTGACATTTTGTTGAGTAGCCAAATTACCGGGTAGAAAAGAAACAAGAGACCTCGCAATATCCACGAGGACGGTAACGCTATTTTTTCAGGATTTATCACGGCCAAAGTCTTAGGGATAACTTCCGCGAAAACTAATATAACGCCGGTGAGAATTAGGGTAGTTTTAAATAAGCTGTTTTCTCCAAAGAACGACAGTGAAATGATGGCTGCTATTTGGGCGGCAAGAATATTTACGAAGTTATTTCCCAGTAAAATTAAACCGATAAGCCGATCTGGTTTTTCCAATAAACTCTGAGTTTGTTTCGCGCTAAAGTTACCTTTCTCGGCCAGATGCTTAAGCCGGTACCTATTCAACGACATCATAGCGGTTTCGGAGCCAGAGAAGTAAGCAGAAATAACAATAAGTATCGCTAGAACAACAATTAAAATAAATAGGTCGTTCTCCATTTTACTAAACTCTTGTTAGTAGTACTTCGAGAACAAACTTTGATCCCAAAAATCCGATAGCTAAGCATAAAGAGCCCCCAATCACTAGGTTGGTTGCCTTTTTTCCTCGCCAACCCTTTAAATATCGGCCGGTCAACAAGGCGAGAAAAATGATCCAAGCAATAAAAGAGAACACAATTTTATGGGAAAGATGCTGTTCTAGTATGTTTTCTACGTCCGAAATACCTACTAAAATCCCTAATGTAAGCAATATAAAGGCGACCGAAGTTATCTGGAAAAGTAATTCTTCCATCATCCTCAGAGGAGGTAGGACTTTCATTATAGGCGTATGATTTTTGATTTTATGATCGGCGATAGCAATATATATAGCTTGGAACGTCGCAGCAGTGAATAGGCTGTAAGATAGTAGAGAAAGGGCGACATGGATTCTGATACTTAAGGACTCAGCAATCAGCAGGTCTGCTGAAAACGCCAGGGATATTCCGATTAAAATACCTGAGAAGGGGAAAACCACTAAAGATAAGGAGGCTACAGAACGGAGTCTGCCGCCACAAAGTACTAAAAGGGCCATTAGCCAGGCTACGATTGAAGCCGTCGTGAAAACGTCAAGGTTCAGTCCCGTTTCTTTGACAGTTTTGGAGTATATTGTTAAACCATGACAAATTAATGCGATGGCGCCGGCGACTCCGGTTATCGAAAAAATAGTGAAAATAGATCGACCATCTCTGCTGGTTCGCAAAATACGTGTCGTGCTAAACAGATACAATGCTATGGCCAAGCAACCGGGAACTACTGTTGACATATAGCTTTATATATATACATTTGTGTTGAATAATGGCACAAATATTTTTAGTAATGAAGTCTTTGCGGAAATAAATTTAAAAATAATATTACGTTCTAAAAACGGAAAGAGGTGTTCTTTAGATGTTTAGTGACCTGACGGGGCAATTTTCTAGCATTGCAAAAAGTCTATCTGGCCGGGGCGCCCTCAACGAAAAAAACATATCAGACGCTGTGCAGGAAGTAAGAGATGCACTACTTGAGGCAGATGTCGGATTTGATGTGGTTCAAGATTTTATACAAGATGTATCTAAAAAAGCTCTAGGACAGGACCTTCTGGGTAGCCTTACTCCTTCGGAATCTTTCGTACGAATTGTTCGAGATGAACTGACCGAATTAATGGGGCAAGGACCTGCTGAACTGTCCATTGCGTCTCAACCTCCGGCGGTAATCTTAATGGCAGGCTTACAAGGTGTTGGAAAAACTACGACAGCAGTTAAAGTCGGACGGTACTTAAAAAACAAGAAAGATAAGAAGGTTGGCGTGGTAAGTTGCGATATATATCGACCAGCGGCGATAGAGCAGCTGGCCGTGTTAGGTAAAAAAGCAGGCTTAGAAGTATTGGCTCCGCCTGATTTTTCTTCGGTTTTGCAACTTACTCAAATCGCTTTGGGCCAAGCGAAAAAACAATTCCTCGATGTATTGATAGTAGATACAGCTGGTCGGACGACAGTAGATGTAGAGATGATGGAAGAACTGACCGAGGTGCACTCTATTTTGAATCCGGTAGAAACCATTTTCGTAGTAGATAGTATGATGGGGCAAGACGCTGTAAATAGCGCCTCTGAATTTGGGAGAACTGTACCACTGACTGGTATCGTTTTGTCAAAAATAGATGGAGATTCGAGAGGGGGGAGTGCTCTTTCTGCTTTAAAAATAACTGGGGCGCCGATCAAGTTTATGGGTACTGGAGAAGGGGCGGATGATTTGGAAGTCTTTCACCCTGACAGAATTGCATCCAGAATACTAGGTATGGGAGATGTTCTATCTCTAATAGAAGATGTAGAAGAAAAGGTCGATAAAGAAAGAACAAAAAAACTAGCTCGGAAAGTCAGTAGGGGAAAAGGTTTTGGTTTGGAGGATTTCAAAGAGCAATTAAAGCAGCTAGAGGGGCTAGGAGGAATGGAAAGCGTTCTATCCAAGATTCCAGGACTAACTCAAAATACAGCCGTTAGCTCTAAAATTGGAAGTGCGGTTGATGTGACCGCGATTACCGCTATGATAGATTCTATGACTCCCAAGGAAAGGAGCTTTCCCGCAGTGATAAAATCTTCTCGAAAAAAACGGATTGCAGTAGGGTCCGGTCGGTCTATTCAGGACATAAATCGATTACTTAAGCAGTTCAACCAAATGCAAAAAATGATGAAAAAAATGTCAGGGAAAGGTGGGAGGCAGAAAATGATGAATTTATTAGGTAAGATCCAGTAAAATCCTCTTCACTTACGCTTGTGAAGACGCAACAGTGAACACTCCAGTAAAAGCAAAAAGTCCTAAGAAGAATAAAGCGGACCAGTCGGCAATTGAACCACCTAAAAAGGTCCAATCGATGTTCGCACAGTCAGTACCACCTAAGTAGAGTTTGTAAATTGTTTCCTTTAAGGGAAGATTCGTCAACAAAAATTCAAGACTCGGGATGCATTCTAGAGATTCTGAGTTGGCAAATCGTTGCAACCACACCTGTCTTCCCGCGATAATAAGGCCGAGGAGAGAAAAGCCCATCATGCCTATATTCGGTACGAAAGAGAATTTGGGAAATCTGGATATGGTTAGGCTTAATAAAGCAGAAATCGCTACGCCTAGATAGCAGAGCCGTTGCAGTACACAAAGAGGGCAAGGGATAAATTTCTGGTAGTGTTCCAAGTAATACCCGAAGGTAAGCAGAGCAACCACCACAAAAATAACTGAACATGAAAATAATTGTCGGGAAATCAATTGCATAGAAATGATTCTAGGTGACTAGTGATTCGATTTTCAAGCCAATACCTAATTGAATTGTATTTACCAGTACCGATAAATCCGACGTGACCACCTCGTTTGCTAATTTCTAAAGTTGTAGATTCGCTTAAAAGTGTTCGGTTTGGGATTGCTTCTAAGGGCAGAAACGGATCATCGAGAGAGTGGATTATCAAGGTTTTAATATTTATGTCAGGTAAATAGGAAAGACAACTTGATTCTCTATAGTACTCATCAACCCCTGAAAAACCGTGCAATGGCGCAGTGATCAGGTCGTCAAATTGTCGAAAAGTATTCAAGGCATAAGGGTTTTTTATTGGAAGAAAAGATCCAAAAGTTTTAACCTTTCGGTTGAATTTATACTGCATGCTCCTTAAGAGATATCGTTGGTAGTATTTGGATATTCCATGATTTAACTTGCTAGCGCTGGCGGATAAATCAAAAGGAACAGAAATCGCGACGGCAGTCTTTATATAGGTAGGATTGTTTTCTGCTAGCCACTTCAAGCAAACGTTTCCACCCAAAGAATAGCCGACTATCGCAAGAGGAGCTAAGGGTTTTTTGCTTAATATGTACCGCATTACAAATTGAATATCGTTAGTGTCACCAGCATGATAGCTTCTCTGCAGTCTATTGAGTTCTCGACCACATCCCCTAAAGTGCACTAGGACCGCTTGCATACCACTCGCTTCAAGTTTAGCCATCAGGCATTTTATATAGGCTGAGGTATTATAATTGCCTTCTAACCCATGTAATATGGCTACCGTTGGATCGCACGCGTTTTTTGTCCAAACTGTATCTAAGAAATCGCCATCGGGTAGTTCGATTCTTTCCCATGCCGCTCCTTCTATTTGAGTCGCTTTTCTTATCTTCGATGCCCAGATTGTTTGTGCGTGAGGGCTTTTTAAAAGGGGGAATGCGTTAAAATTACTATTTTTTATTGTTCCCATATACTAGTGATTTGTTGAGATTTAATCATCGACGATGATTAGTTCATCTTGATTCTCTTCGATAAACACAAAAGAAGATACGGACAACTCTAGTACGGATAGAACTTCTAAATGCTTTGTCGGAGATATGCCTACTGAAAGAATGGTTCCTACTTTGTTGCCGCAGTCGTCATTTAAACGGTCGCCGTCCGAAGGGGCGTGCTTTATCGGCTTATTACTACGAAGACGTCTTAGGTTCCGTTTGACTGTGCCTCTATATTTTACGCGAGCGATGATTTCTTGCCCTGGATAACATCCTTTTTCAAAGCTCAGCCCGAGATGTTGATCAAGGTTTAGTTCTTGAGGTAAAAACTTTTCTGATTGATCAAGTCTTAGGCATGGATAGCGGTCCCTAATGTCGAACAGAGTTTTTGTTAGTTGAGATATAGGGGGTGCCGAAATAGACGTCCATTTTTGTTTAATGACATCTGGAGGTGCCACATATAAATCTAGGCTTCGACTTAGTCCCTTAAGACAAAGTTCGTCAGGCTCCAATTGTTTGCCATCCGTAATTTGCCTAACAGAGAAAGCGAGTAGAGATTTAGAAACATCTCGGAATTCAACTTCAGCATTGAGGACATAGATTACTATTTGCTTTAAGAACTTCTCCGCAATTTTTCTGTCAATAATTAAGGAAAAGCCATCAGCGGTAAGAAATATTGTCATCAAATATTTCACTCGGCCATTGGGCGCGCACCACGACGTGAGTACCCACGAACCTGGTTTGATTTTATTTAAATCGCACGTAAGCTGGGATTGTAAAAAATGTTTGCTGTCATTCCCAGAAATGGAAATTACAGAACTATCCAATAAAGGAAATTTAAAGTTTCCCTGCAAATCTTTTTTTTCTTGGCCGGGAAATGCCTGTTGTTCAACGTCAATTTCTAATATGGGCTTATTGGCTCGAGCATACAGTATCTTTTCCGACGCGTTCAGGACATTATCCCATAAACTAAGTGCTTCCATCAGTTTGAGGCTGAGCCAATTGTTTTCACTAATTCATAAAGAGCGTCTTCTTTCGGTCGGGTTCTACCGGTAAACCAATCATATAGGTCGGGGTCGTTACTGTTTAAGAGTTTCGTGAAAAGATCTAAAGATTCTTCGGAAAAATGAGGCATGGTACTGACCAGATAGTTTTCAAGCAGAACATCCAACTCTTTCATGCCTCGACGACAACGCCATCTGAGCCGTTTTATTCGGTTTTCATCTATCTGTTTCAAAGGTTTCGAGATGCCATCATTTTTTTTATTTCGGAAATTGCTTTCGCAGGATTCAATCCTTTGGGGCAAGTCTTGGCGCAATTCATTATGGTATGGCATCTGTACAATCTAAATGGATCTTCCAGGTCATCTAGTCTCTCTCCGGTGGACTCATCTCTGCTGTCAATTAACCATCTATACGACTGGAGAAGTGCCGCTGGTCCTAGATACCGGTCACTATTCCACCAATAACTAGGACAACTAGTAGAGCAACATGCGCAAAGGATGCACTCATACAGTCCGTCTAACTTTGCTCTGTCTTCTTTGGATTGTAAACGTTCTTTGTCAGGCGGCGCAGGCGTTTCTGACTGGAGCCAAGGCTTGATAGAAGCGTATTGCGCGTAGAAGTGCTTTAAATCTGGAACTAAATCTTTTGCGACTTTCATGTGCGGCAGAGGGTAAATTTTCACAGATTTCTTCACCGACTGAATAGACTTAGTACACGCAAGGGTGTTAGTTCCGTCAATATTCATCGCGCAAGAGCCGCAAATTCCTTCTCTGCAGGATCTTCGAAAAGTTAGAGTGGCATCTATTTCATTCTTTATATAAATGATGGCGTCCAAAACCATCGGTCCGCATTTATCTAGATCAATTACATAGTTATCAATTCTCGGAAGTTGTTTAGAATCAGGATCCCACCGGTAGATAGCGAAAATCTTCGTATTTTTGGAATTTTGGGAAATATCAAAGGTTTTACCCTGAGTAATTTTGGAATTCTTTGGTAGTGTAAACTCTGCCATCTTACGATTCTCTGTAGTTGGGCATTAATGCGGTTTAATAAACTCGTTTCTTTGGCGGAATAACTTCTGCCTCATCAGTTAACGTGTACATATGCACTGGCCTATAGTCAAACTCTACTTTATTATTTTTGCCTAACCACGTCATGGTGTGCTTCATCCAGTTTTCGTCGTCACGATCAGGGTAATCCTCACGCGCGTGAGCTCCTCGACTTTCTTTACGATTTTCTGCCGCATAAATGCTAGTAATAGAATTACCTAGTAGATTGTCTAGCTCTAGGGTTTCAACTAAATCGGTATTCCAGACTAAGGATCGATCGGCAACTTTTACGTGTTTGAATCTCTCCGTTATGTCGTCTATTTTTTTCTTTCCTTCTTCCAAATTGCTACCGGTTCTAAAGACTGCAGCGTGGGTTTGCATTGCCCGTTGCATTTCCATTCTCAGTTTGGCGGTACTCTCTGATCCATTTGCATGTCTAAGCTTGTCAAATCTATCTATTATTCTATCGGTACTTTCTTTACTCAATTCGCAGTGGTTGGTCTCCGGTGTGATTATTTCAGCACACCGTTTTGCGCAGGCCCTGCCAAAAACGACTATGTCTAGAAGTGAATTTGAACCGAGTCTATTTGCGCCATGTACGGACACGCATGCTGCTTCTCCGATTGCCATTAGACCCGGCACAATAGTATCCGGGTCGCCATCTTTAATTGTTACTACCTCACCGTGATAGTTTGTAGGTACTCCTCCCATATTGTAGTGGACCGTGGGAAGGACAGGTATTGGTTCTTTAGTCACGTCGACTCCAGCGAATATTTCTGCAGATTCTGCAATACCCGGTAGCCTTTCTCCGATTACCTCTGGGCCCAAATGCTCCAGATGAAGAAATATGTGATCCTTCAACTCTCCAACACCTTTGCCTTCTTGGATTTCCAGAGTCATAGATCTTGAAACTACATCTCTAGAAGCAAGGTCTTTTGCGTTAGGAGCATACCGTTCCATAAATCGTTCACCTTCAGAGTTTGTAAGGTATCCACCCTCACCTCGTACCCCTTCAGTTATCAGGCACCCCGCGCCATATATGCCAGTAGGATGAAATTGAGTAAACTCCATATCTTGTAATGGTAGGCCGGCTCTTAGAACCATGCCACTGCCATCTCCAGTACACGTGAGGGCGGAAGTGCAAGAAAAATAACTTCGTCCATAGCCCCCGGTTGCAAGAATCACCGAATGTGCGCGGAATGCATGGAGAGTTCCGTCTTCTAAATTCCACGCGATGACACCGCGGCAGATTCCTTCCTTATCCATTATGAGGTCTACAGCAAAGTATTCAATCATGAACTCTGCATCATGCTTCAGAGACTGTTGGTACAGAGTATGCAGAATTGCATGTCCCGTCCTATCAGCTGCTGCACAAGTCCGTTGGGCAATCCCTTCCCCATAATTAGTTGTCATGCCGCCGAAAGGCCTTTGATAGATCTCGCCAGCTTCAGTTCTAGAGAAAGGAACGCCGTAATGTTCCAGCTCTATTACCGCGGGAATCGCTTCTTTACACATATACTCAATCGCATCTTGGTCCCCCAGCCAATCCGATCCTTTTATAGTGTCGTACATATGCCAACGCCAATCATCGGCTCCCATATTCCCTAAGGCCGCACTCATACCGCCTTGAGCCGCCACAGTATGGCTTCTAGTAGGAAATACTTTTGTTATACAGGCGGTTGACAGCCCTTCAGCGGCCAACCCAAATGTTGCTCGTAGGCCTGCGCCTCCGGCTCCGACAACAATAACGTCATATTTGTGCTCAATTAATTCGTACTCTAAAGACATAAGAGCTCCTATATATTCGATCCTAGTGCTATTTTTAGGACAGAAACAATACCGATTAGCGCCCCAAAAGCCAATCCTAAATTAACAGCTATTATCAGAAATATTTTAGGTAACTCGGAGTGCACATAGTCTTCAACAACAACTTGAATCCCAAGTTTAGCATGGTAGAAAACTCCAGTAATCAACCCCAACATTAAAACTGTCACAAGAGGAGAGCTGATCCAATCTACCACTTCTTGGTACGTAGAATTTAGATTCTGGATCAGTTCAGTAACGAACCAAATCGAAATCGGAATGATCGCGATTGCGGTAAGCCGCTGTAGCCACCAGTGCTGAAAGCCGGTTTTAGCTGAACCAAGGCCTCTAACTTTTCCCAGATCACTTCTCAGACTCATGGGATCAGCTCCAAAATATAAAGCCAAGTGATGCTACTAAAAATTATGGCTGACGTTACGACGGCGTAGCCTGTTTTATAGGCAGTTCCCAACGAAAAACCCCATCCTATGTCCCATAACAAATGTCTGATTCCATTACATAGATGGTAATAAAACGCAAATGTCCAGAGGCCCATCAATGGTTTAATAATTGGTGTCGAGAGACAGGCGATAGCTTTTTTGTAAGCTTCTGGACCTAAAGCGGCGGCTCCAATCCAATAAAGAAAGATAACGATACCAACTGTCCCCAGAAATATGCCGGTCAATCTATGTGTGATCGATAGAACCGATGTTAGTTGGGGACGGTAAATTTGTAAGTGGGGGGAGAGCGGATTACTTTCCATTTTTCTACCTATCGTAGTAGCTGATTGATTGGATATTCTTACTTTAGAAGTCTATACATCGACCTTTCCTCTCCCAATCCCCGTAACGGGTGGGTTCTAAGCCCTTTGGACCGCCTATTTCCCTCGATTTGTTTTTTGGGCTTGATATTCTTCTACGAAGAGAACGCTTCGGTTCCGTCTTCAAGCTCTCAGTTCGTTTTTGCATTTTTTGAAGCTCCTTTGGTCTTTAAAAGTATATCATGGAATTTCCTTGGTCTTCCTATAATTCTACTACGCAACAGCGCAAATGGCTTATCGGAGTGGGCGACTTGAAGTACGGTAGAACTAGGGGGCACCGCCTAGTAACTACATTAACCATTTTCTTAGGTCTAACGGTGTTTGAATTATTCCGTCACTCACCCACGATTTTTTGAAATCCTCTTTAGGGACATACCCATAACCCGCTGTGATAACGTACATCCGGGCTGCTTTGGCAGCTTCAACATCACTCAAAGCATCTCCCACGTAAACACAGTCGTCGGGCGCCAAGTTCATACGGTTAGCCCCTTCTAAGAGGGGAACGGGGGAAGGTTTGGCTCTTTCTAAACTATCACCACAGACGACGCATTTAGCGCGGCAATACCAGTCAAAATGTTTCAGAATTGGAATAGTAAAACGACGCGGCTTGTTGGTTACAATTCCCCATGGTCTGCCAGAATCTTCTATTTCCCGGAGTACCTCCTCTATCCCTTTAAAAATGGTCGTTTTTTTTGTTAGGTTGTGTTGATAATAATCTAGAAATTGGTTTTTGGCCGAATCAAAGGTTTTAGAACCTTTTTTTAAGCCTAAACCCGCTTTGATCAGGCCTGCACTTCCATCGGAGATAATACTTCTAACATCTTCCAATTTAAGAGCTTGTTTACCGTTTTTTGCAAGCAGTAGGTTTAGGGCTGCAAGTAAATCAGGAGCAGTGTCTAACAAAGTACCGTCTAGGTCGAAAAGAAATCCTTTAAATCGGTAGGCAGTGGACATTTGTTAAAGAGCCAGGAAGGTACTTATATAGTTGACCCTAACACGGTCTGAAATGTTAGCTCGACGGGAAAAAGGATTATAGTTTAAGCCTTTCACATCTATGTTTTCCAATTTCATAGTTCTGCAACATGCTGCCAGTTCGGAAGGCTTAGTAAATTTGTTGTAGTCATGAGTTCCTTTCGGCACTATTTTCAAAATGTCTTCGGCTGTCAAAATTCCAAAAATATAAGATAGGGCGGTCCTCGTGATGGTTGACATCATGAGAATGCCATTTTTTTGAAGTAAATTTCTGCAGTCCTTTATCAATGAGTACACGTTATCCACATGTTCGATTAGCTCCATACAGATAACAGCATCAAATTGATTAGCTTGAGATCCTGAAAACGTTGCAACGTCGGTTGTCTCATAATTTATTTGAAGATTCATTGTTGTCGCATGATTTTCGGCAATCTTAATGAGTTCTTCGGAGGTGTCTATGGCAGTAACCAGAGCACCGCACCGGGCGAGAGATTCTGACAAGATGCCTCCGCCGCAACCAATATCTAGTATATTAGTTCCTTTTAAATCTATTTTCTCCTGGATATGCTGCAATCTAATGGGGTTTATGTCGTGAAGAGTTTTCACGGGGCCATTGAGATCCCACCAATCTTCAGCTAACGCCCCGAATTTTTCTTCCTCTACAGTAGAATAATAATCTGACATGGTGGTTTAGACCCTTTGTTGAAAATAATAGGTTTTTACCGAAAGTATTCGGAGAAAAATTGTTTAAAAAACGCTAAAATGCAACTTTGTTAATTTAATAATAGTTGAGCTAATGAGTGCAAGAACTTTATACGATAAGTTATGGGAATCCCATGTCGTTCGATATATCGATAAGGATACTGCTCTTATTTACATTGACAGGCACCTAATTCATGAGGTTACCTCGCCTCAAGCTTTTGAGGGCTTGGAGCTGGCGGGGCGGGAGATCTGGCGGAAAGACTCTTTGAAAGCAGTATCAGATCATAACGTACCTACTAAAAATTTGAACCAACTTCGAGATGCGATTGCGATTACTCAGCTGGAAACTCTTGACTCAAACTGTAAGAAACATGATTTGGTTCATTTCAAAATGGGAGATACAGAGCAAGGCATTGTTCATGTTAGCGGCCCGGAACAAGGTTGGTGTCTGCCAGGTATGACTATTGTTTGCGGGGACTCACACACAGCCACAAACGGGGCTTTATCAGCGATGGCTTTCGGTATAGGAACATCGGAGATCGAACACGTGATGGCGACTCAATGTTTGGTTCAACAGAAAGCAAAGAACATGCAGGTGAAGGTAGATAAGCGACTTTTAGCGGGGGTGACTGCGAAAGATCTGATACTGCACATTATCGGTACTATAGGAACTGCTGGAGCTACCGGTTATGCGATCGAATACACTGGCACGGCTATCAGTGCCCTTACTATGGAAGAAAGAATGACTGTTTGTAATATGTCGATTGAGGCAGGAGGAAGAATAGGTCTAATAGCGTTTGATTCCACTACGAGGGACTATTTGAAGGGAAGACCGTATTCGCCGGTAGGAGAAAATTGGGATAGGGCGTTAAAAGAGTGGAGTAGTCTGAATTCAGACTCCGGATCTGCATTCGATAAGGAAATAGAAGTTGATGCTTCGAAAGTGGAGCCTCAGGTATCCTGGGGAACTTCGCCAGAAATGGTCGTAGGAGTGTCCGGTGAAGTTCCCGATCCGAATGAAGTTGCTGGTGAGAGTAAAATAATAGGAATGAAGAATGCCTTACAATACATGGATCTGAAGCCTGGAGAGAAAATTAAGAATATCGCAATTGATAAAGTCTTCATAGGTTCCTGTACGAATTCCAGGATAGAGGACTTGAGATCCGCTTCTCAAATTGTGAAAGGTAGAAAAAAAGCCGATAGCGTTAGCTTAGCGTTGGTTGTGCCCGGGTCTGGCCTTGTTAAACGACAGGCTGAGGAAGAAGGACTAGATAAAATTTTTCTTGAGGCGGGATTTGAATGGAGAGAACCTGGATGTTCTATGTGTCTTGGGATGAACGACGATCAATTACTGGAAGGAGAAAGATGCGCAAGTACGTCAAATAGGAATTTTGAAGGCAGGCAGGGAAGGGGAGGCCGCACACATTTAGTAAGCCCTGTAATGGCCGCTGCTGCTGCTATAGAAGGACGTTTCGTAGACTACAGAGAGTTTTGACAGTGAATAAATTTGAAACTTTTACTGGAGTGGTTGCTCCGATCGATAGACCCAATGTAGATACCGACGCGATCATTCCGAAGCAATTTTTAAAATCTGTTAAACGGACTGGTTTCGGTGACAATTTATTCGACGAATGGAGATACCTTGATAAAGGCGAGCCAGGGCAAGATTCTGCTGAGCGAAAGTTAAATAAAGAGTTCGTTTTAA
>CAZXQY010000041.1:0-21780 GCA_964642505.1 uncultured Gammaproteobacteria bacterium
TTCACAGAGCGGTCATAGCGCTTATCTGAGAGGACTTGAACAGGGTTTGAAAGCAAGAGGGGAGTGCCGTTTATAGTCTCCGCTAAGGCGAAATTAAGGATAGTATTAAGATATCTCATTGCCTTATTGGTCTGTGCTTTACAGCCCTTTTTAAGGGCTCTATCACAGTATCTTTTCTCGATATCTTCCCTTGTAATTAACCTAACAGGTCTATCGAACCAATCTCCGAATACTCTTCTGGTTACCTGTCTATAATCTGCCTCGCTCTTCAAGGAGCGAGAGGAACAGTATCTATCGAGTAGTTGATGAAGGGTAACTTTATGAACATCTTTCGTAGCCTGCTTATCTGCAATCCTAGGGTCCACTCCTGAGTAGAGTTGATACAGCATTTCTCTCGCTTTTATACGAGCATCATCAATAGATATAACAGGGTAGCGTCCTAAGGACAGTCGTTTTCCAACTCCCTTGGGTTTATAGAAACCTTCTGCGAAGAAGGTCTTGGTTCCTGAAGGACTAATTCTCACACCGAATCCTTTTAGTTCGGTATCTCTTAGTAGTAATTCCCTAGTATCGGGAGTAGAAGTAGATTCAATTATCTTCTTGGTAATCTGTCTGTGCATCTCGCGTTCCTAATAATATTGAAGTAACGCAATACAGCTATGGACAACTTTTTCGTCACGATGATATCACGATGACAGAGATGGCCAGGTGGCTCATTTCGGCCTAACGCAGTGGACGAAACTCGTTGGTAGAGTTTCTAAGTTATTGATTAAAAGAGAGAGTGGTGGCCAGGGACAGAATCGAACTGCCGACACAGGGATTTTCAGTCCCCTGCTCTACCAACTGAGCTACCTGGCCTCCAAATTTTGGAATTATTATTCGAAGGATAGGTTTTGACCGAATCAGCCAAAATCTATCTACAGCTCTGGTTCTTCAAACTCCTCAGGTTTATCAGAGCCACCCTCAAAGAAGAACTTTTCCATCTCGTCTTCCAAGAACTTACGATCTTTAGGTTCTATTGGTGTTAATCTGTACTCATTAATGAGTATTGTTTGGTGTTGTAACCACATGTTCCATGCTTCCTTACTTACATTGTCCAGTATCTTGTTTCCTAGATTGCCGGGATATGGAGCACGTTCTAGCCCTTCGGCTTCCCGGTCAAGTTTAACGCATTTTACCATTCTAGCCACTACGCCTTTCCTTTTGTCGAACCGCCACTGTTTCCAGAAGGTCTCTGACTGGTTTGGGTAAACCTAAGTTATCCAAGGTCTCAGAGTCTGCCCATATTCTATCATTTTTTTTGGAAATCCTGGTATGGTCTTTTATGGCAAAATGCAAGGGTTTAATTGATAGTTTGAAATGAGTAAATTGATGGGTCAAACTCGGAAGTTCGTTGCAATCGAAATTATCCGCGCCAGATAATCGTAAGACTATATTTTTAGCTGTACTATAGTCAGTCGCTTCTGGGAAGCTCCATAAACCACCCCATATTCCAGTGGCAGGACGTTTTTCCAGTAATACATCGCCATTTTTGTTTTCCAAAATGATGAATATTGAAGACCGTTTCTTTTGAGTGCGTTTCGGGTTGGAGCCAGGAAATAGTCTCGAGCTATTTGAGAGATGTGCTGCACACGATACATTTAATGGGCATTCGGAGCAGAGAGGGATCGTTTTGCAAACAGTAGCTCCTAAATCCATTAGCGCTTGGGTGTAGTCTCTGAATTGGCTTGTTGGAAGATGATTCTCTGCTATGGCCCACAATCTTTTCTTTTTCTGTGCGTTGTCCGGCTGCGTTTTGATAGCGTGATAGCGACAGAAAACTCTCTTTGCATTGCCATCTAACATAGGAGCACGTTTGTTGAGAGACAGAGCTACGATAGCGCCTGCCGTCGATCGACCGATTCCAGGCAACGCCATTAATTTCTCGACGGTATGGGGCAGAATCCCCTCATGTTTCTCCATAATTATTTTTGAGGCTTTGTGCAAGCGCCGGGCTCTACTGTAATAGCCTAAACCAGACCATAGGGTGAGAACATCGTCTAGATTGTTGTCGGAGAGGGTTTTGACGTCAGAAAAACGGCGCATGAATTTCTCGTAGAAAGGGATTACTGTCTTAACTTGGGTCTGCTGGAGCATTATTTCTGAAACCCAAACCCGATAGGGAGTTGCGTTTATTTGCCAAGGCAGATTATGTCGGCCTCTAAGATAAAACCACTTGATTAGCGATTTTGAGAAAGTGTCTGAGGGGAGGGTAAAATTAACCATATTTAATTACTTTTATTTCGTAACGAGGGACGCAATTTTTTCGATTCGAGTGCAGGTTGAAATTATTTGACGTACGAACACTTTTTCGAGAATAAGGGGACCAATCAAAGGTGGAATCCAGAAATCGGGTGCAAGTGACGCTTTCACGCTGATTCTAGTGGAATGCGGATCTAATGCGTCAATTCTCCAAATGGACTTGCCTTCAGAAAAATTACTCTTAGCGGGTGCATTTCCATACCTTTCTCAGTTAGAGACACGGTCTAAAGGAACTTTAGGTCGAAGCAGACTATGAGAATGCACTGAGTGAGAGTTAAGAAGCCGCTTAAGATTACTTTTTGAAGTTCTGCTTAATACAACGCTTTTAGTGATTTTATCGTTTAGCTTATGCCACTGTTCGAAGCTGTGTAGAATGGTTACGACATCATCACGAGGCGCTTCAAGATCAGATTCAAAGGTGTAGAAAAAAGATTTTCCGTTGAAACTTATCGAGCTCTCATTGATTTCCGCAGTAATCGTTGTTCCCGATATCGTCAGAAAGAAAAGCGCTAACGACCAGAAAAGCCCTTGTTTTAGCGCTGATTTTGAGCTTCGATGTCTCAAGATCAATATTTTCCGCACCATTCTAGAACTTAAATAATTTTTTTAATGCCTTCTCGGCGTCGGAGCCGATGGCATCTCTTATTTTATTTCCAATAATTTTTTCTATCTGTTTTTGAGCCTTATTTTTTACGATCGTTTTCAATAAAGGTTCTAGGTCTGGCTTGCATCCGGGATTTTGTAAGTTCCCCTTGCATGTTACCGGGACAACATAGCCACCAAGGTTATATACTTCTTTTTTGGTGTTTTCTCTTGACGGAGGCACCTCCAATGATAAATTCAATCCGATCGATTCACTTTTTAAATTGACATTTCCGTTACCTTTAATCAGAAATCCTTGGCCCTCTATCAAAAAGTCTTCATTTTTGAGTATACCTTTATCTATTTGAGTGGAAGCAGTTAATTTTGTGAAGGCGGTCTTCCCGCCTTGCGGTAATGGTTGTGGGCATTTACATTCTATAATTTTTTCGACTGTAGCGAGAATTGACATTGCATCTATTCCGCTAAAACCACCGTTTTTGACCATAAATCTGCAGTTACCAGAAAGGGTTTCTATCAGCTGATCGCTGGATTTACCAGTTCCATCAAGATTAAGTTCTATGTTGGTTATTCCATTTAAAGTGCGGCTTTTTGTTTTGGCATATATTAGAGGGGCTAGGTCAAGGTCTTTGACGCTGCTCTCTATCTTGATAGTTGTATTCTGTGCTCTAGCATCTATCGTAATGTTGCCACTATAAACCCCTTTATAAAGTTTTGCCTTCAAGGGGTTTAAGTTGATTAGACCTTTTGCAGCTTCTCCTTTAACACTGATTTCTCCAACCTCAATGTCTGATATTTTCAGTGTCCCGATTTGTATTTCCGCTTTTCCGTTTAATCGCCTCAATAGTTCGTTGGGTAAAGTAGTAGCTCCTAAAGCGGCCGCCTCTGGAGTTATCGCTTGGTTTTCGCTGGGCGGTAGGTAACTATCCAAATCGGCCTCATCTAAAGACACGTGGAATTCTAAGTAAGGTTTCGGTTTAACTTGAAGTACTGCCTGGCCCCTAATTTGAGAGCCATCTAGCTTGATGTTTAGGTTGTGAGCTTCTAAAGTTGTCTCGGACAAACCGAAGGTTCCCTCTGCGTCAAGATTGAGAAGGGCGGTTCGATCCCTTGGTTTGAAATCCCCCCCAAAAAATTTTATCCAAACCCTGGGATTGATTTCCTTTGCGTTAAATTGTAGCCGTCCTGTTGGTTTACTGTATGCGTTCTCTATGGTGGACGATAGAGTTATTTTAGCCCCTAATCCTGATAACGAAAGTTGTGGCACAGTGAAGTTACCTTTTTCAGCATTAATCGAAATGTTTTTACTTTCCATTTCGAAAACTTTCGATCGTCCGTTTCTATTCGTTCTATAAAGCTCAATCGAGGAGTCGGCCTTTAAATTATCCACATTGCCTGCCAATTGGAATTTCAATTCTCCATTGTCTACATATCTCGATATCTGAGATTGATTAAACAAGGCAAGCACATTTTTTAGGTTTTTGTTTTTAATGGTAAGTGAACCGTTTAGTTCCTTGTTTTTTTGGAAATTTCTAATTTTGAGGCTGGAGGAAACTTTGGTGTTTAGTGCGTTTATCTCGAATTTTTCGAGATAAACCGTATTAGTTTCGGACAAGGTTCTGATCGAAACTTCTACTGATAAGTCTCGTTTTTTTTCTCTAGTTAAATCTTTAATTAAGGTTCCAGAGCTTGAACCTTGTGTGGCTGAAACTAGCTTTAATAATGGCGAAAAGTCGGATGTTTTTAGTTGCAAATCTCCTCCGACTGTCGGTTCCGAGGAGTATAAATTCTCTGCTTCAAGCGTCCCATTTAGTTTGGCCCCGAAAAGAGAAGATTCGACTTTTTCGACCCTAAAGTCACCTTGCTCCAAATCGGCTTGAAAGCTAAGATCAAATAGAGCTCTTTTATTTTTTTTACTTATCGAATCGCTATTTAAGTAGGGAAGAAAAATCTTTAGCGGTATCGACAAATCTTGGCTTTTCAATTTCATTTGGCCTTCGGTTTTTGTCGACTCTCCGGTAATCGGGAATCTATCTAGTGCTACATCAACAGACGTTCCTAAGCCAGACAAATGAAACTTGTCTAGGGTGATATCTTTTTCTTTTTGTCGAAGGTGACCGTCCAATTCCAAGGTGACAGGCTCGTTTTTTAACCTAAGTTTTCGGCTATTAACTTCCCCCTTCAATCTAATGTTTTCAAACTGGTACTGGTTCTTTTTCGTGTCGTAGTTAATAGAGCCTGTAAGTTCTAGGTTTGTATCTAATTTTTGGGTTACGTCCTCAAGCCGGAAAGATCCGATCAAATCTATAGGTTTGTCGAAACTGAGCTCCGCAATTTTTAAATTAATTCCCGATGCAAATAAGTTTTGTTTAGTGGTTCGGTCGACATATTTAATTTCCGCATCTCGGATTTGTACACCGCCTAAGAAAATCGCCAAGGGCTCTGCGGTCGTTCTATTTTTTTCTTCATCATCGAAGGAATCTCCGAGACTCCAGTTAGTGGAACCATTTTCTTTTTTGATCAAGGTGATTTTGGCGCCTTCAAGACTAAGAGCATCCATTTTTATTTCTTGTAGCATGAGACCTAGCGTGTCAACACTTAAGCGAATGGATTCAAGCTCTAGCAAGTTCGAGTCGTCAAAACTTGATCCACTTTCTATGTAAACTTCAGAAGCGTGGACGCTGAGCTTTGGCCACAAATCAATTTCAATCGAGCCTTTCAGTAGTAGATTTTTCCCGGTAGCCGTTTTGAACTGGCTTTCTATTCTGGACTTATAGTCATTCGGGTTAAAAGTATTTAGAAACAAACCTAGGCCAATCACCGTACAAACTAGGATCCCTGTTAACGCGAGAATTGCTCCTTTAAGAATTTTCATCAGATTTCCTCGATTCTTTTAAGCGCACGACCGCAGGCCCTTTTAACTTGATTTGGCGCCGTTCCTCCATGATGGTCCCGTGATGCCAGCGCTTTTTCTGGTGTTAATATTTTAAGCACCGAACTATCAAAAATTTGATTGATCGCCTGGAATTCCTCTAACTCTAGGTTTTCTAACTCGCGATTTTGTTCTATGGCTAGCTTGACTAATTTCCCTACTGTTTCATGGGCGTCCCTAAAAGAAACTCCTTTTCCAACAAGGTAATCAGCGATATCGGTAGCAACTATGAATCCTTTTTCCGCCGCTCTAGACATCGATTCGGCATTCACAATTATGCTCGGAACGAGCTGGCCTAACGCGGTGGTGCAATCTATCAAAGTATTGACCGAATCGAACAGGGGTTCTTTATCCTCCTGATTATCTTTGTTGTAAGTTAATGGTTGGGATTTCATCAGGGTTATCAGTCCCATGAGATGTCCAAAAACCCGTCCAGACTTACCTCTTACTAATTCGGGAACGTCGGGATTTTTCTTTTGCGGCATCATGGAAGATCCCGTACAGAAGGCATCACCCAGCTCTATAAAACTAAAAGGTTGAGAGCACCAAAGGACCATTTCTTCGCACATTCTTGAGAAGTGCATCATTGTTAAGGAACACGCAGAAACGAACTCAATGACGTAATCTCTATCGCTCACTCCGTCCATGGAATTTTCGCAGATTTCGTCGAAATGCAAAATCTTGGCAGTGATTTTGCGGTCGATGGTAAAAGTAGTGCCGGCTAAAGCTCCAGAGCCGAGTGGCATTACGTTGATTCTCTTTCGGCAATCTTTAAACCTTGAGATGTCCCTCAGAAGCATTTCTACCCACGCCAGTAGATGATGACCAAAGGTAACTGGTTGGGCCGCCTGAAGATGGGTGTAACCCGGCATGAGTGTCTCAGATTCTCTCTCCGCGAGGCCGACAGTTTCTGTGGCCAATATTTTTAGTACATTAATTGTTTCATCTGTTTTATCTCTGAGATATAAGCGCAAATCAGTTGCTACCTGGTCATTACGAGATCGAGCTGTGTGCAATTTTTTCCCAACCTCCCCAATTTGTTTTACCAGTTCAGATTCAATATTCATATGGACATCTTCAAGCGCCGTGGACCATTTGAAATTGTTTGTCCGAACCATCTCCGTGATCTTTTCCAACCCTTGGTTTATCTTCGCGAAATCTTCTGAGGATATTATTTGACATTGCTGGAGCATTTGAGCGTGCGCTTGAGACCCTCGAATATCGTACAGGGCAAGTTTCTTGTCGAAGTCAACAGAAGCAGTGAATCGTTCTACAAACTGATTAGTGGGTTCCGAAAATCGTCCCCCCCAAGGTTTTTTTACGGCTTTTTTCTTCTTCATGTCGTGATTCCGAGCTTTTGGACGATTATAGCCCACCTTCACAACTAAGTGTTGTGATTTCGCTACTCAGAATTATTTTTGACAGCACTAATTCAGGGTATTCGGCGCCGTTAGTAAGTGGTATCACCCCAAACGTATTGAGCTATGCTAAGGGCGCAGGTACTCGCGGTTTCAGCCCTTAAAATTCTCGGGCCCAGGTTCACCGGCATCGCGCCTTGCTCCCTGAGATTACGAATCTCTATTTTTGAAAAACCGCCCTCCGGTCCACAAATAATAGCTAGAGGTCCTTCAGGAATTTTGGTTTCATTTATCGTGGATTTTGTATACGGATCTAGCAACAAGCAATCGGCTTTTAGCTCAGACAGCTTTAATTTACTTAAAGGACGCAAGGGGTGCAGATCCGGAACGCATCTTCGACCACATTGCTCTGTCGCGCTTTGGAGAATATTTTGCCAATGGATCTGTCGCTTGGCTTGTCTTTCCGCATTGATTCTAATAATTGTTCTTTCGGAAAAAAATGGCATAATAATGTTTACTCCAAGTTCTGTTGCTTTCTGGAGTGAATAGTCCATTTTTTCCCCTCTTATTACCGCCATAATAAGTATGATTTGGAGAGGCGATTCGACAACAGTCGTCAGCTTTTCAGCTAAAGAAATCGTGACAATTTTTTTTTCTAGGCTTTCAATAGTGGCCTTGTACTCGACGCCGGAGGGGTCGAAAACAAATATTTCATCATCTATGCTGAGCCGTAAGACGGAGAGTATTTTGTGGCTAGAATCAGGGCTGAGCCGTACTTGACGTCCAGCGATCAACTGGTCTCGAACAAAAAATCTTGTTTGATTGGAGGTCATTTTTCCATAAAATGCTCAGATTCGTTATTCGGGTTATATTAATGTCTAAATTCCGTTCATCCTAGGCAGATGTTCAACTTTACCAAAGAAAATTGATACCATTGTAGAAAATTTGGTGGTGTGATGTTAATCAGCGCTTTTAAAACTCTACTTAATAATAAATCTACCGAAGCTACACCGGACGATGAGGTTTTGGCCATCGCGGCCGGTGTTTTGATGCTCGAGGTTGTGTTAGCAGACGATAAAATTGACCGCAAGGAGCAGAATCTAGTTTTTGGAGCGCTCGAAAAGATTCTCGATAAAACCGAAAAGGAAGTGGCCGAAGTATATAAACAGATATTGGACACGGTCGAGGAGTCGGTTTCGCTTTTTGATTTTACGTCTTTAATTAATGAGGAATTCTCTAAAAAAGACAAATATAGCTTGTTGATAGTTCTTTGGAAAATCGCCTATGCAGATGGTCGGTTGGATAAATATGAAGAATATTACATTAGAAAAATAAACGATCTACTTTACCTATCGCATAGCGATTTTATAAAAGCTAAACACGAGGCAAATTCTTCTGTCTAAATTCCGTTCAATTTCGTTATCTAGGATAAATTCTTGTCATTATGAGCTCAGACAAAGAAAATAGTGGCAATTATTTAGGTTTTTTCGAGGCAGGTGCCGGTTTTAATAGGAACGTGATTTTGGATGACGGTGCTTGTGTCAGGGTGTTGAATCGGGTGATTGACTGGATGGTACATCAGTCGTCAAGATCGGTGGCTAGCTTCCCTAAGATCATGACTTGGGAAACCTACCTTACCGAAAACTATTATCGCTTAGCCCTAGACGGATATGCTGGCGCACAAAATGAATTTGTTTTGTCTTCCAGGCAAGAGCAAGCGCTATGGCAAATTATAGCGAGAGACCATATTTCCGTAGATTGGTCCACCTCTGTTCAGATTGGGCAAGAACTGAGAATCGCATGGCGAACGCTGAATTTATGGAATTTAGATTTTTCTCGATCTGATGCGGTTATTTCTTCTGGCTGGGAGCGGTTTCGAGAGATCGCCGAAAGTTATGGCTCTAAATTAAACCAAATCGGCGCTCAGGACAGCTCTCGGCTACTAAAGAATTCGCTTGGAGAAAGGCATAGTGCAGGAGTGCTTGCCCACGGTTTTTTTTCTCCAGCCCCAATTCTTAGAGCCTGGTTAAAGAAACATGCAGAAAACGATGACCGTCAGGCCAAGAAGAGCGAAGTCTGTCAGTATCACAGATATCCAAGTCGGACTGCTGAAATTGAATCTGCTTTAATTTGGGCTAATAAAATCTCTCTTGCTGATCCTTCCTCAAAAATTGCTGTTGTTTTAGATGTCAGCCCGTCTGAAAGTATGATTGTTCGATCCTTGTGCCAAGAAATTATCCAAAAAGAGTTTTATTTTTCTAATTTATCGAGCTTGATAGAGAAACCCTGTATCAAACTGGCTATAGCGTTACTCGAGATCAAGGATGTACCTCGTTGGGACGATTTAAGTCTGATAATTAATCATCCGCTGCTCAACGGTTCAAAAGAAGAGAGTACAGAAAGGGCGCTTTTGGATTTTGAATTACGATCGGAGGGTCGTTTCGAGTGGCCGTTAAAGTCAGTCATAGAAATTCTTAAATCTTCCGATAGATGTCCCATTTTGACAGCTCTATTGACCGAAATTTGTAAAAGCAATGGTGTGGCCGCCAAAAAGGATAGCATAGTGAATTGGGTATCTTTTTTCAGAAAAAGGTTAAAATCTCTGAAATGGTTGGAGGATGCAAATAAAAAGTTAATCGATAAGGAACTTCTGAATGACTTTGCTTCTGTTTTGGATCGAGTAACTGATCTGGACGCTGTTTTAGGACTTATATCTTCCTCGGAGGCTGTTTGGTATTTAAGAAACGCTTTGGCGGCCCAACGAGTAGGATATTCTGGTGGTCCAACGAATATCTTTGTTGTCGACGGGAAAGAAGCACTAACAGTCGATCCTACCCATTTGTGGTTGACAGAATGTACGATGGATAAACCGTCGTTGCCGGACGAAACCGCAAGGTTGTTACCCTTTTCGGAGCAACGTGTGGCAGGTGTTCCTGGCTCAAATCCTGCAAATGATTTTCATTTTAGGAAAGTTTTCTTGGGCTTGTTAACTTCTGGTCGTAAGGAACTTAACGTGAGCTTTGCACAGGAAGAGAAAGGGGTGGGGTGCTTCCCATCACCTTTTATACCGGAGCTATCAACTGTTGCCGTGTCCGCAAGGAAGCTTAGTAGTGGTCGTCCTATTTTTAATCCCGTTACAGTCGAACTATTTAGTGACGATTTGGGCTCTAAGGCCGAGGCTAATCGACCTCTTACGGGTGGTGTATCAGTTTTAGAGGCGCAGGCTGCATGTCCGTTTAAAGCTTTTGCTAGACATCGTTTGCGGTCAGTACCGATAGAAGAAGTTACTCCTGGTATTAGTCGAAAGGTCCGAGGAACAGAGGTTCATAAGGCTCTTGCAACGTTATGGGAGCGAATTAAGCAGCATGCTAGGCTTGTCGAATTGGAATCATCAGAACTTTTACGATTAGCACGAATAGCTATAGAATCCAATCGTAAAAAACTCACTAACATGACCTCAACTGAAATAGCTTGCAGATCGGTTGAAGAAAGCCGTCTCTTAAAACTATTGCTCGTATGGTTGGAATCGGAGAAAGAAAATGAGCCTTTCATGATTTCGAAGATTGAAGAGCGATTGGTGGTTGATTTGTCTGGTTTGATCTTTAACTGCCGAATAGACCGAGCCGACATCCTATCGGATGGATCCCTAAGGATTCTGGATTATAAGACTGGCCGGTGTAGCTTGGCCGAACTTGCTCCGCCTCGGATAGATGCTCCTCAATTACTAATTTATGCGATTCAACCAACCCTCGGGAAAATTTCTAAAGTGGCTTTAGGGAAGGTAGACATGATGAATTCGAGGCTGTTACAGCGGGACATGGCTGAGCACGATACCAGATATCCGGACTGGCAAGCAGACCTTAGCGAGTTAGCTAATGAACTAAAAGAGGGGCTTGCTACCGTTAATCCAAAAAGAGGTGATGCGACGTGCGTTTCGTGTGATCAACAGTTATTTTGTAGAATTAAAAGTGACGCTGTGAATTACCGAGATTGCGATGGATGATTCGATTGAGCGTAGCCGGGCTACGAACTTAGTTAATTCCTACATCGTTAAGGCACCAGCTGGATCTGGCAAAACGACAATGCTGGTTAATAGATTGATTCGGGCTCTGGCGGAAGTTGAACAGCCGGAAGAAATTTTGGCTATTACGTTCACTCGTAAAGCCGCAGAAGAAATGAGAACCAGGGTCCTGGCTATTTTGTTTGAAGATGAGACGAGCAAGATGATGCAGGATGATCTTCGAAGCGTCGTCAAAAAAATAAAACAAAGAGATAGTGAAAAAGGCTGGAATCTGCAAGCCAATCCGTCCCGCCTATTCATAATGACTATCGACGCGTTTTGCGCCAAAATCGTTAGACGAGTTCCTTCCGTTAGTAATTTATTTACACCAGCAAAAATAGACGATGATTATAAGAATTTATATGTTCAGGCTGCTCGGCGAGCTCTATCAGAGATCTCCTCGATGGAGCATGGGAAGTCTGTATCTAGGGTTCTTTGGAAGTATGACTCAGATTGGTCTAGATTAGAAGCACAGTTAGCTAAAATGCTTGAGCACCGGGACTTATTTTTCATAGAAGTTGGGCTTGGTGTTACTCCTTCTGAAATTCGGGAACGCTACACCAATTTAATCTCATCGAAATTAGCCGATTGTGCATCTGCGTTGGGTGAGCAAAACCAGAAGGATTTGATTTCGTTGTATAATTTTTCGGAAGCCAACTTAGATCATAACTCTGCCCAATCGTTAGAGGTTTTTCCGACTTTTGATCCATCTACGTTGAGTACTTGGAAGCGTATTTTCGATCGTTTAATCGTCACCAAACAAGGCTCCTTGCGAAAGAAAGTGACCGTGTCAAATGGTTTCCCATTAAAGGGGACTGATAGTGATCTTATGAAAGGTCGCTGGGGAAAAATGATGGGTAGGGTAGCGAAATCAAAAAAGATTATAAATCTATTGCTCGAGGTTCAACGGTTGCCGCCAAATGCTTTGCCTGACGATGAGCTAGGTGATTTGATGGATGTTTTGAAATTATTCGGATTGGGTGCGGCGCATCTGAATTTGATTTTTGCTCAGCGCGATGCAGTAGATTTCACCCAACTCTCGTTAGCTGCTATCTCAGCCTTGGGAACTTTGGAAGAGCCTAGCGATTTGGCATTGAAGTTAGATTATCAGATACAACATATTCTAGTTGACGAGTTTCAAGACACTTCGCCTACCCAGTTGGAGCTTATAAGACTATTGATTTCGGGATGGACCCAGGGTGATGGGCGCAGTCTTTTCTTAGTCGGGGATCCTATGCAGTCAATCTATCGATTCAGAAAAGCTGATATGAATTTGTTCAATCGACTGTTTGGTGCTGGACGGATAGAAAGCGTTCCTTTGGAGCGCCTCATTCTGATAAACAATTTCAGATCGCAACCAAGTCTCGTAAACTGGATAAATAAGTTAATTCCGGCGTCGTTTGAAGCGATTGACAGCTCGTCTGAATTTTTTGTTCCACAAAATGGGGCGTCTAAAGAAGATTGCTTACAACCCTACAAGCTATACAATTTGTCGGATAACACTAAGATTTCTGAGGCAGGTCTAGTGGCGGATATCGTGGAGGAAATTCAAAATGAGGAGCGCGATCTCGATTCTTCGAATAACTCCTCGATTTGTGTTTTGGCGAGGAGTAAAAATCACTTAATAGAAATCACAAAAGTCTTCAAAGAAAGGAAAATAAATTTCTCCTCTAACGAACTTAGTTCGCTTGCTCATTTATCGGTAATACAAGATATTTTGACTTTGACCAGGGCTCTACTTCACCCAGCTGACAGGGTGGGTTGGTATGCTTTTCTTAGAGCGCCATGGGCAGGGTTGAGACTAAAAACATTGGCTACTATGTCGTCTTCACCTCTTCTGCGAGATTTTTTAGTAGAGTCGACAGAGGACATGTCGATATCGAAGGAAGAATTAACGAGACTGCGTTGGTTACGGGAGGTTTTCCTTAAAGTCCAAGTTTTGCTAAAAACACATTCTCTATGTGATGTAGTTAAGGCCGGGTGGTCAGCTCTAGGTGGGGACGCTCTACACGATAACCCGGAATCACATGGGGCTGTCCGTAAATTCCTTCAGTTGTTGGAGAGGTTAGATCGGGAAGGAGGACTGGTGACTCATCAAAGAATTGAGAATCTAACGGAAAGCGTTTTTCCAGATGATCCAGACAGCGAGCTCGTAGCAGTAAAAATTATGACTATTCATAAAGCGAAAGGATTAGAATTTGATGTAGTGATAATCCCAAGTATTCATCGAACTGTAAAAAATGAATCGCAATCCCTGTTGTATTGGGAAGACTTTGAACATGATCCCTATAACCGAAAACCAATAATCGCAGCTAGTGATAATAGTTCCCCAGATTCTTTATATAATTATCTTAGGGATTCCGAGTCTAAAAAGATTAAGGAAGAGGTAGTCAGGGTGCTCTATGTGGCTTTGACGCGAGCCCGGAAACAAGTGCATCTGATAGGGCACTTGGATGTTTCTGCCAAGAACCCTACCAAATTGCCGATCGAAGGCCCTAAAGGTTCGTTTCTAGATTTGATGTCAAAAACAATTTTGGCAGATTTTTTAAATTCTAGTCGTAACGCTGGAGTGGGGTCCAAGAAGCAATATGCGAATAAACTAAGGAAAATAGTGTTTCCAGAACATCCTCTGAAAGAAATTTCCCAGGATAAGGAATTGGGACCAACTCTCGTGGATCTAGTTGATTTGGAGTTTGATTGGGCAAGTATTTTGGCGCGACAAATAGGTATAGTTTCTCACTCAATTTTCCAAAACTTAGATGGCTTGATTCACGCTGTCCCCGATGAGGATTTAGTGGCAAACGTTATGCGATATGCTCGAATCCGTTTCAAGTCTATGGGTGTTCCGCGCAAAAGAATGATAGCAGCGCTACGTCGCACAGAAGAGGCTACTCGTAATATCCTAACTAGTGATCGGGGTAGATGGTTATTTTCTTTGAGCCACTCAAAGGTGCAGTGTGAGCTAGAATTTTTCTGTCGGGAGGAGGATGGTAACCGGAAAATAGTTATCGACCGTACTTTTGTAGATAAGAATAATCGAAGATGGGTAGTAGATTATAAGACGGGCTATCACGGTGGTTCGAATTTAGAATATTTCCTGGATTCCGAGGTTATTCGGCATCGACCGCAACTCGACTATTATGCGCGTATCCTGTCGAGAGGAGAAAATAGAAGAATTCATCTGGGTTTGTATTTTCCGATGATGGATCGCTGGAAAGAGTGGCCCTACCAGGAAGTCAGGAATTCAAAGGCATGAATTTACTTTGCTATCTGTCATCTCTAAATTGGCGTTGCAACATTTCCCTTCTCTCTTGAGCATCTACTGTCAGTGTAGCCGTAGGCCTTGCTTCTAGGCGGGCCAGGCCGATTTCTTCTCCAGTTTCCTCGCAGTAGCCATAAGAACTGTCGTCTATCCTTCTTAGAGCAGAGTCAATTTTTGATAAAAGTTTCCTGTATCTGTCGCGCGTGCGTAGTTCGAGAATATTATCGCTTTCTCTGCTGGCCCTTTCGGCGTCGTCGCTTACGTCTCGGATTTCAGTTTTTAGATTATGTAATGTTTCTTGGGATTGATTAATTAACTCCTGCCTCCTGTCACGCAGCTTACTTTGAAAGTACAGCAACTGTAATGGACCCATGTACTCTTCTTGCTGAGATGGAGAATATCCGTCAGGCAGAGAAAAATTCGCGAGGTCGGAGTCTTTCTTTCGCGCTCTCTTTTTATTTGCCGTTTTGCTTTTGCGTTTGGTCGTAGTTTTCTTTTTAGTGATACTTTTTTTAGGACTAGCCTTGACCGAGGTTTTGCTTTTGCGTTTGGTCGTAGTTTTCTTTTTAGTGATACTTTTTTTAGGACTAGCCTTGACCGAGGTTTTGCTTTTGCGTTTGGTCGTAGTTTTCTTTTTAGTAACCACTTTCTTTTTTTTATTAATAGTAGAGGTTTTCTTTGCACTCATCGTTTATTTTCCGCCCACAATCTTTTTTGAAGAACTGTTTAACTCCTTAACTTTAAGAAGTCCTTTTCCCTACCAAATTCTTTCACGAATTCTAAGTCGGTAAAAATAGCCGCGAAACATTAATCATTTTCTGCTCGTAGCGCAATGGTTTAATCAAAAAAACATTCAATTTTTTATTTAAACTTTGATATTGTCTTTTTTTTCAATAACTTGCGTATTTCCCTCCTATTAAATTATTTCAATGTTCCCATTTCTTCAAAATCATCTCGAATTTGGTGGGGCTTATGTGTTTATCCGAAGACTGCTCACTCCTAGTATATTTAATAAGTCCGACGCCTGGTGCGAACCACTGCTGTTCGTTTATAACGACTTCGAAAGTTTTTAGATAGTCACCCCCATCGATAAAACCTCGACCATAACCTTCTAAAATCACGCAATTATCGAACATTCTTTCCTCTATACGGATATTTTTCATTTGGTTTGAAACTAGGTAATTCATAGTTATCTGTCCGGAAATTGGTAATGGTTCTTCCCATGGACCGTGAGCTTCTAATAATCCAATGTTGGTCGTTTTTGACCACCCTTCGCCGCTATTGAGTTTAAACGGGAAAACTAGCTGTTTGATTGGCCTTTTGTTTGTTGAGTCGTTTTCTTTCGGCGACTTATATACCTGGAAGACCCCCAGTGCATCATATTTGTAAAGATTCCGTTCGCCGTTAGGGCTTACTAATACTGCGTCGGCAAACATTTCTGATTCCTTCACGGTATCGGAGTATATGACCTGTCGAAGATGGCGAACTTTTCCTTCCCTACTTTTTTTGGCCTCGTAGATCCAGATCATTCCGGTTTGCATGGGGAAATAATGCTCGCTGCTTATTTCAGTAGAGCACGCACAAAGCAGAACAGCTATTAAAGGGATAGTTTTGGTGAAAATTTTGATCAGGCCTATAATTGTTACCTTGAGCCTACAAGAATCTTGGCAAAATCCATAGTAGCTAATCTCCTAATAACTAATAATTTTAAGATCCCGATGGATCGCTAATTGTTGTATTATATTAGATGGTGTCTTTTCGTGGCCACAGTTTTATACTAGGTGGTAGAAATATGTACTCTTGAAGTTGGGTGCGCTACTCGAAGTGATTTTCAGTTGTATTGATTATTGACGGGGTTAGATGATGTGGAATAAAAACGTCTTGATATTTGCGATTGCCGCAGTGCTTATGGAGACTTCTTTAGCTGAAGGTGATCCGTCGGCAGGTTCAAAAAAGGCCGAAACTTGTATGGGTTGTCACGCGGTAACGGGTTATTTTAATGTGTACCCGTCTTACAAGGTCCCGAAAATCGGAGGGCAAAGTGCGGGCTATGTTGTGAGTGCCCTTAAGGCCTATAAAGCCGGAACTAGACGTCATGGGACAATGCAGGCTAATGCGTTTAATTTGTCTGATCAGGATATGCTAGATATCGCTAGTTACGTTTCTGGCGTAAAGTGAATCTGAATCTCAGTCGGTAAAATGATATAAATTAGGGGCAAATATCTTAATGAATAGGAAAACAATTGGGTTCGCTATAATCTGTGGTTCTATTTACTCAGCTCACGTGTCTAGTTCTAATGACACAGGCGGGAGTCAAGGGAATGGAATGTCCTATGAGCAAAAGCTCCAGGCTTGTAGTACCTGTCACGGCGCAAACGGGGACAAGCCGTTGGCGCCAGACTATCCGGTATTGGCTGGGCAACATGAGGATTATTTGGCCAATTCGCTGCGAGCATACAAGGATGGACGCCGAAAGCATCCGATTATGAATGTGCAAGTTACGGTATTGGATCTTAATGATTCCGATATTCGTCGCCTCTCTCGTTATTTCTCAAAAAAAGAAGGTCTAAGCGGACTAGGAGAATAAGTGGGTCGACTGGAACTGTATTTGCCTATTTTTGCAGCTCCAGTCTGATTGAATTTTTTTTCACTAAGAGTATCCTATGGGACTCGAGTAATAGCAGATGCAAAGGGAATTAACTAAAAACAAACGTAGTTAATTTTCCTTGTTTAAAGTGGATTGAAAGTCATAATCTGAATGTCTTGTGTTTATTAAAAGTCTTTTCTTGTTCAGTCCCAAAACTCTTATGCGATTCTATACATCTAGGAAGTTTTATTTACCGCTTGGCATAATTTGTGCCGGATTACTTGTGACAGCATTATTGATAGATTCTCGACCAGAATTGTCGCTGAAAGAAAAAACGGAAAAGGTATGGTCGGTAAGTGTCCTTAAAGCGGAACCAGTGAACATTCAACCAAAAATTTCTATTTTCGGAGAGGTCAAAGCCGCAAGAGAAGCTCAATTGCGCGCTATCCTAAGTGGCAGGGTGAGTATGTTGAGCCCGTTATTTAAAGATGGCGCTTTTTTGAACAAAGGGGCTGAGTTGATAGCAATAGAGCGTACTGAATACGAGCATCAGGCAACAGAAAAAAGAGCTGAGTTGGCACACGCCGAAGCCGTTTTAAAAGAGCTTGCTTTTGAGAAAAAATTTGAAGAGAAGTTGCTAAATAATTCCGAAAAACAAGTTTCCTTGGCCCGTCGAGATTTTGAGAGGACTTCAAAATTAGCAGCGACTGGGAGGGAGAGTAAAAGGGCGATTGATAACGCCGAGTCTAAGTTGGCTGGGGCTGAGAAAGATAAGATTTTGAGGGATCAAAAAGTGGCTCGTTTGGAAGCCAGAATTAAACAACAGTCGGCTTTATATAAAAAAGCTACAGCTTCGTTTGCCCTGGCCGAGCAGGCGCTGGCGGATACCGTTATTTTAGCCCCGTTTGATGGTTACGTAGCCGATGTGAAGATTGCTTTAGGACAGCTTGTGTCGAAAGGGGAAAAAATAGGAAGACTGCTTTCCGCGAATGACCTGGAGGTTCAGTTTGAACTTCCAGAAGGGGATTACGGAAGGTTTACCTCCAAGAGCGCTATCGAGTCGAAAGCAAGCAACCTTCTGATGGGTAGGAGTTTGGAAATTGTTTGGAAGTTAGGGAGTAGGGAGTATAGATACGAAGCTATCTTAAGTAGGATAGGGCCCGAGCTGAACTCCGACACAGGGGGGATAGACATGTTTGCTTCAATTGACGAGCGAGCTGAAAAAGGAGGTTTGAGATCGGGCGCGTTTGTTGAAATATTGTTTCCCGATTTTGAATACCAAGATGTAGTTCCGGTTCCGGTTCGAGCTGTAGCTGAGAAGTCCTATATCTATGTGGTTAGGGAAAGTCGTTTGGTTAGAGTACCGGTTGAAGTGGTTGGTAAGGATAAAGATCATTTCTTAGTAAGATCCGAGGTAGTTTCCGGCGAACTGATCGTCTCTAGGTTGTTTGAAAATATAGGACCTGGCCTTCGTGTGAAGGCCCTGTGATTGCGACGGGGGAGCGGTTGCGAATCATCAGGCTTTTCGCCCTCCATCCCACTGCTTCAAATCTACTCCTTGCTCTGATGTTCATCTGTGGTCTCGCTGCATCGGAAGTGCTAAATCGTCAATTTTTCCCTGATTTTGGCCTCGATTATGTGGTGGTTTCAGTAGTTTGGCCCGGAGCGTCTGCGCTGGATGTTGATGAGAACCTAACCACGGCTATTGAGCCTACGGTACGATTTATCAATGGGGTAAAAAAAGTGACATCCTCTTCTTACGAAGGATTAGCAAGCATAATAATAGAGTTTGAATCGAGTCACGATATGCAGCTAGGTTTGGCAGAGGTAGAGTCTGCGTTAAGTCAGCTAACCACAATGCCAATAGATGCCGAGAAACCCAAAATAAGAAGACTCGTAAGATATGAGACAGTTTCCAAGCTGGTGCTTTCAGGTAATTTTTCAGAGCGGGCGTTGAAGCATTATTCGAAATTAGTTCGGGATCATCTCTTGTCTAAAGGTATAGACAAGATAGATATATATGGTTCTCGCTCAGAAGAAATTTGGGTCAATGTTGAACCAGATACTTTGAAGAAGTTTGACTTAGATGTGGATGCTGTGTCGACGCGTATCCGTGATATTTCTCAAGATTTACCGGCTGGAAAAATAGCCGGTGGCGAAAGGCAAGTTAGAAGTTTGGGTCTGAGAAAGGAAGCGATCTCCCTAGAAGATATAGAAATCAAATCCTATCCTAATGGTAGTAAAATTCTTCTGAAGGAGATTGCTTCTGTTTCCGAAGAGTTTGGCGAAGGCGAGCATCGGGCATTTCGAAAAGGAGACATCGCTGTCGAATTCGATATACAGAGGGCCGCTAATACAGATGCTTTAGAGGCTTCAAATATAGTTCGTGGAGAGATGAATGAGATAAGAGGTTTTTTACCTAAAGAGGTAAAACTTGAGGAATACAATGTCCAATCGAACCTGATCAAAGAAAGGATTGGTTTACTAATCACGAACGGTTTAGGTGGTCTGCTATTAGTTCTAGTTATACTATTTTTATTTATGAACCCTAGGGTCGGAATTTGGGTTGCGGTAGGTATTCCGGCTTCTCTTTTGGCGGCACTTGCTCTCATGTGGATTAGCGGACAAACAATTAATATGCTTAGTTTGTTCGGCATGATAATGGCGATCGGAATCGTGGTCGATGACGCAATTGTGGTGGGAGAGCATGCTGATCATAGATATAGTTTGGGACTCAGTCCGACAGAAGCGGCTATCGCCGGTGCGGAGCGTATGGTCGTTCCTGTCTTTAGCTCCACTCTCACGACCATTGCAGCATTTTTGCCGCTTTTTGTCATATCAGGGATAATCGGCCAAATAATCTCTGCGATCCCTTTTGTTGTAATAGCAGTTTTGATAGCTAGTCTTGTAGAGTGTTTCTTTGTTTTACCAGCCCATCTTTCCTATGGATTAGGTGCGAAGAAAAGCGTGGGGAAATTCGCTAAATACCGCGATAAAATTGAAGCCGGTTTTGCTTCCTTTAGAGAAGATAAATTCCTCCCACTAGTAGAGAAAGCCGTTAATTACAGGTACGTGACTGTCTCGATAGCTGCGTCTATTTTTATGATTTCGGTAGGCAGTGTTCTGGGAGGTCATGTCGGGTACCAATTTTTTCCTTCTCCGGAGGCGAACACAGTATTTGCTAACATAAGAATGCTACCAGG
This sequence comes from uncultured Gammaproteobacteria bacterium, assembly GCA_964642505.1. GTDB lineage: Bacteria > Pseudomonadota > Gammaproteobacteria > TMED69. The sequence goes on from CAZXQY010000041.1 coordinate 20,304, forward strand.
TTCTACTCATGAAGAAACTAGAAGCGCGGTTTTGGAGGTCGAGAGAGCTTTGTACGAGGGGCTAGAGAGAGCTGGAGAACAACCGACTGATTTGGTTGTTATGTCTTTGGGACGGGTAGGTTCGCTTGGTGGTAGTAAGGATTCGATATCTTCGGTAGCAAGCGATAATTTGGGAGGTGTGGTAGTGGAGCTCGTGTCTCCCGAGCTTCGAGACATCAAGTCTTCTGAAGTTATTGTGACATGGCGGCAGGCAGTAAAGTGGCCCATGGGAGTGGAAAGTTTAGTATTTGAAGAACAACGAAGTGGTCCACCTGGAGGGGATATGGACCTAAGGCTTCGAACGTCTGCGGACGATATTAGTTCGTTGAAGTCTGCCGCCCGTGAGGTGGTGGCATTACTGGAGCGTTATCCAGGAGTATCCGATGTTGATGACAATATGCCATATGGCAAACCAGAAATACTGTTGGAAGTAACTGGTCGAGGGCAGGCGATGGGTTTCACGACAGGGGTTGTAGCCCGGCAGGTCAGGGATTTGATTGATGGATCGATTGCGAAACGCTTTTCCAGGGGGGAAGAGGAAGTGACTGTGCGAGTTCATCTTGAAAGATCTTCCGTCGACAATAATGTCTTGGAAAATGTCTCGTTAAGAAGTCCAGAGGGGAAATATATTCCATTAAAGGAAGTAGTAGATTTCCATTACTCGAAGGGTTTTTCCAGGATAAAGAGAGAGGATGGATTACGGGAAGTCGCTGTTTCGGCTGAGATAGAGGAATCGATCACACGATCCTCGTATGTTATACGGGCACTTCTAGAAGACGGTTTAAGGGATGTTGCTAATAGGTACGGGGTAGAGTTAGCCTTTGAAGGAAGGGCTCGGGAGCAACGAGAGACCATGTCAGATATGATTTTAGGAGCAATTTTGGGGTTTGCCCTCATCTACATCATTTTGGCCTGGGTATTTTCTAGTTACACCCGTCCCTTCGTTGTAATGGCCATAGTTCCTCTCGGTTTTGTGGGAGCGGTTTTAGGGCATGGTCTGTTGGGGTTCGACCTCACTATACTCAGCATTTTTGCTATATTGGGGCTATCAGGAATCATAATAAATGATTCCATTGTTTTGGTAACAACCATAAATGAAAAAGCGCAAGCAGATTCTCTCTTGAAGGCTACGGTTGCGAGTAGTGGGGAGAGGTTAAGAGCTGTTTTTTTGACCTCAGCAACCACTATAGGGGGACTGACGCCGTTACTTTTCGAAACAAGCCTGCAAGCGCAGTTTCTGATTCCGATGGCTATAACACTGGTATTTGGTATGGCCTTGTCGACGTTAATTGTACTCTTAATTGTTCCTGCTGCAGTGATGATCGAAGATGATTTATCGAAATCATTTCGAGAGTTGTTAGTAAAATTTCAAAGATAGCGCGATAGAAATTTTTGTGGTTCATTAGAGGCATTTTGCGTTATTAGTACGTCAGGACTC